>DASSGL010000215.1:0-6671 GCA_035693525.1 Gaiellaceae bacterium
CTCTTCCACTTCGACGAGCACTCGCCTGGTTCGGCGTTCTGGCATCCGAAGGGGATGGTGATCTGGAACCAGCTCGAGAGTCTGCGGCGGCGCGAGAACGAGCGGCGCGGGTACCTCGAAGTGAAGACGCCGCTCATCTACGACAAGGCGCTCTGGGTGACCTCGGGCCACTGGGAGAAGTTCCGGGAGAACATGTTCTTGATCCCTCTCGACGACGATCAGGTCTACGGGATCAAGCCGATGAACTGCCCGGGCCACATGCTTCTCTTCGGCGAGGCGCTTCGCAGTTACCGCGAGCTGCCCCTCCGGTATGCCGAGGCGGCGCCGCTGCATCGAAACGAGCTCGCCGGAGCCCTCCACGGTCTCACGCGAGTTCGGTACGTCACTCAGGACGACGCGCACATCTTCTGTACGCAAGAGCAGATCTCGGCGGAGCTGGACGGTTGCATCGACTACATGCGCTATCTCTACGGCCGGTTCGGGCTCGAGCCGCGGGCGGAGTTCTCGACGCGGCCCGACGACAAGCTCGGCAGCGACGAGGAGTGGGACTTCTCGGAGGGCGAGCTGGAAGCAGCGCTGAAGCGCCACGCGATCGATTACGTCGTCGGCACGGGCGAGGGCTCGTTCTACGGCCCCAAGATCGACCTCCACGTGACCGACGTCCTCGGCCGCTCGTGGCAGCTCGGCACGATCCAGCTCGACCGGCAGATGCCCCACCGGTTTGGCCTTACCTATGTCGGCGCCGACAACACCGAGCATCCCGTCTTCGTCATCCACCGGGCGCTCTTCGGCTCCTTCGAGCGTTTTATCGGAATCCTGATCGAGCACTACGCGGGCGCTTTCCCGTTCTGGCTCGCGCCGGTGCAGGTGCGGATCCTGCCCGTCGGCGAGGGGCATCTCGGCGCCGCGCTCGCCCTCGCAGAGAAACTGAAAGAGGGCGGCTACCGGGTCGACATCGGCGAGCCGACGGAGACGATCGGCAAGCGGATCCGCGAATCCGAGCTCGAGAAGATCCCGTTCGTCGTCGTCTACGGCGACCGCGAGAGCGCGGAGAAGCTTGCAATCCGCGAGCGTGGGGGTGGCCAAAGCGAAGAATCGCTGGCCGAATTTCTCGAAAAGCTTGCTACGCTTGTCTCCTGAAAAGTAGGAGCGGACCCGTTCCTCACCTCCCGGGCACGGCGCTCGTGTGGGGTTCAACCGAGTCGAAAGATTCCGTTGGAACGGGCCGCTGCACGCAGCGGCTTTTCTGTGTTCCAGCATCGAAACGAGGAGGAGTAAGCCCAACTTGGTGATTTGCCTTTGAGGCCCAGACGCCGGCCGATCGAACAGTCGAGACCGGTCAACCGAGACACCACGCGCATCAACGACGCGATCCGCGTCCCGAAGGTCAGGTTGATCGACGACGACGGCTCACAGCTCGGAATCAAGTCCACCGACGAAGCCCGCGAGTACGCCTACGGCAAGAACCTCGACCTCGTCGAGGTGGCGGCCCAGGCCGACCCGCCGGTCGCGAAGATCATGGACTACGGGAAGTACCGCTACGAGCAGGAGCAGAAGGCGAAGCTGGCCCGAAAGCACCAGAGCCAGATCCAGGTCAAGGAGATCAAGCTCCGGCCGAAGATCGGGATTCACGACTACAACACCAAGAAGGGTCACGTAGAGCGGTTCCTGAACCAGCGCGCGAAGGTGAAGGTCACGATCATGTTCCGCGGTCGGGAGACGACCCATCCGGAACGAGGGCGTGACCTGCTCCTCCGCCTCGCGGAGGACGTCAAGGAGATCGGGGCGATCGAGTCCCAGCCCCTCCTCGACGGCCGCAACATGGTGATGGTGCTTGGCCCCACGAAGAACGCAGGAGTGAAACGAGATGCCGAAGACGAAGACACGGAGCGCCGCGAAGAAGCGGTTCAAGGTGACCGGGGGAGGACGGATTCTCCGCCGGCCGACGATGCGGAGCCACAACCTGGAGCACAAGTCGTCGAAGCAGAAGCGGAAGTTCGGTAGGGACATCGAGGTCGCGCCGGGCGACTTCAAGGCGCTGAAGCAGATGCTGAGGATCAAGTAATGCCGCGGGTCAAGCGTTCCGTCCACGCGCACAAGAAGCGCCGCGCCGTCCTCGAACAGGCGAAGGGTTACTGGGGCTGGAAGAGCAGCCACTACCGGTACGCGAAGGAGCAGGTCGATCGCTCGCTCGTCTACGCCTACCGTGACCGGAAGGTCAGGAAGCGCACCTTCCGCCAGCTCTGGATCACGCGCATCAACGCGGCCGCCCGTGCGAACGGCCTCTCGTACAACCAGTTCATCAACGGCTGCGGCAAGGCCGGTATCGAGCTCGACCGCAAGGTGCTCGCCGACCTCGCCGTCAACGAGCCGGCGGCGTTCTCGGCCATCGCCGAGCAGGCGAAGGCTGCGCTGCAGGCCTGATCACCTCTAGCGACAACGAGCGGCTCAAGCTCGTCCGCAAGCTCCATGACCGGCGCTGGCGCGACAAGCTCGAGCTGCTCGTCGTCGAGGGTGAGGACCTGGTCGAGGCGGCGACCGCGGAGCCGGTCGACCTGCTCGTGGCGGGCGTCGACGTCGACGCCTCGCTGCTCGCCGAGGTCTCGACGCTCCGGCATCCGCCCCGTGTGATCGGGGTCTACCGGCGGAGCGACCTGCCCGTCGGTGTGCGACCCGTGACGCTCGCCCTGTGGCGCGTCGGCGATCCCGGCAACGTGGGCGCTCTCCTTCGCGCGGCCGACGCGTTCGGGGCCGGCGTCGCGCTTTCGAGCGGTTGCGCCGACCCGACGTCGCCGAAGGCGCTGCGCGCGTCGATGGGCGCGGTGTTCCGCGTGCCGTTGTCGTCGTTCGACGAGCCGCGCGGGACGAGGGTCGCCCTCGTCGCACGCGACGGGGTGCCCCTGCCCGGTCTCGAGCTCGACGGCGAGATCGTCTTCGTGCTCGGCTCCGAACGGGAGGGGCTTCCGCCCGAGGTGCTCGAGCAGTGCGACGTGCAGGCGTCGATCCCGCAACCCGGCGGCGGCGAGTCGCTGAACGTCGCCATGGCCGGGACGGTCGCGCTGTACGAGCTGAGCCGCCGCATCTAGGGGCGGGGGTTCGGCAACCAGCCTTCAGGCTGATTGCGGTCGTCGGATTGCGCGGGCGGAGCAGCGACCGCTGCCTGCCTGAAGGCAGGCAGCGAAAGACCGCAACCAGGTTGCACTGCAACCTGGTTGCAGGGGGTGCGGTCGTTGGATCGCCGAGGCGGAGCAAGATGCACGAAGGGGCCCTTGCGGGCCCCTTCAAAGATTCAGCGAGCCGGTGGCGCTTTCGTCCGCCTCGTCCGACCGGCCTTCCGCCTCGGGGTTGCCCCCTCTTCGTAGAACCGCTCGGTCGTGGTTTCGACCTAGTCGCGCTCCGTGCTCGCTGCAGACGAGAAGGTAAGCGCTGCGCGCAGGCGATGCAAGTGGCGTGTGCAAAAAAAACGTCGCTATTTGCGGACAAGTCACCGGCGCGCGATCCAGATCGTGTCTTCGCCTCCGTCGTACTGCATGCGGTCGAACCAGCCGTAGCACGCCTCGACGACGAAGCCGGCTTCGGCGAGCAACGCGTTCCAGCGCTCAGGCTCGAGCCACCACAGCGTCATCGTCGACCTGCGTTCGGCGTCGCGCACCGCGAGCGTGAGCGTCTGCGCCTCGAGGTCCCAGTCGGCGCGCTCGGCGATGCCCGGCTCGCGCTCGATCCAGCGGCCGTCCGTTTCCTCGATGTCCTCCCGCGAAGGACGGAAGACGTCGAAGATCAAGCGGCCGCCGGGACGGAGCAGCTCATACGAGGCTCGCAGGGCCCGGAGACGGTCGTCGTCGGTCGAGAGGTGCAGGTACGCGCGGAACGGACAGGTCACGAGCTGCACGCGCTCGTCGACCGGCGGCCGCCGCAGGTCGCCGAGCCGGAGGTCGAGCCGCTCGGCGACGCCGGCCTTGCGCGCCTCGGCAGCGCAGACCTCGAGCATGCCCGCCGAGGAATCCACGCCGATCACCTCCACGCCCGCCGCGGCCGTCGGGATCGCGATCCGCCCCGTCCCGACGCCGAGCTCGACGACCGTGCCACCCGCGGCGACGGCCTCGCCGACGTAGAAGTCGATGTCCTCGACGACGCTCCGGCTCCACGGGTCGTACAGCCGGGCGATCGCGTCGTACGCGCTCATCGCGGGTATATTCGTGGCATGCACGGCCGCCCGCACCGCTTTATGCAGGCCCGGCTCGAGGCCGGGGCGCCGGCGCGCCAGCGGTAGCCGGTTCCTCCAGGCCGTTCGAGTCGGGGCCCACGCCCGCGACCGACCACGCCGCACGAGAGGAGGAATCGTTGACAGAGACACCCGATACAGTCGCCGCCGTGGACTGGGCGGCATACGAGCAGGAGGCTGAGGACGCGCTCGCACGGGCGACGAGCTCGGAGCAGGTCGAGGCCGTCTCGGTCTCGCACCTCGGCCGTCACAGCCCTCTGAAGCTCGCGCTCCGCGAGGTCCGCGACCGCGAGACCGGCATGCGCTTGAACGCGGTCCGGCAGGCGCTCGAGCAAGCGGTCGCGACCAAGCTCGCCGAGGTCGAGCGAGCCGAGCTGGAACGTCGGTTGACCGAGGAGGTCGCTGACGTGACGCTCCCGGCCGAGCTGCTCGGCCCGGTGCGCGCCCGTCGGCGCGGCTCGCTCCACCCGTCGACCCAGGTGCGTCGCGACGTCGAGGACATCTTCCTCGGGCTCGGATACGAGATCGTCGACGGCCGCGAGGTCGAGACGACCCGCTACAACTTCGACGCGCTCGCGTTCCCGCAGGGGCACCCGACCCGCTCGCCTCGCCAGACGCTCTACCTCACCGACGACACCGTGCTGCGCACGGAGACGTCGCCCGCGCAGATCCACAAGATGGAGGCGCAGCGGCCGCCGATCTACATGCTCTCGATCGGCCGCGTCTACCGGCGCGACACGATCGACGCGACCCACTTCCCGATCTTCCACCAGTTCGAGGGGCTCGTGATCGACAAGGGGATCACGATGGCCGATCTCAAGGGGACGCTCCTGTACGCGATGCGCGAGCTGTACGGCCCCGAGCGCGAGGTTCGCTTTCGAACGCACTATTTCCCGTTCACCGAGCCGTCGATGGAGCCCGACGTGTCGTGCTTCCAGTGCGGCGGCGCCGGCTGCGCGCTCTGCAAGCACTCCGGCTGGATCGAGATGGGCGGCTCGGGCATGGTCGACCCGTACCTCTACGAGTTCGTCGGCTGGGACCCCGAGGAGTACACGGGCTTTGCGTTCGGCATGGGCATCGAGCGGACCGCCCAGCTGCGCCACCAGATCCCGGGCATCCGCCCGTTCTGGGACGACGACCTGCGCTTCTTGAGGCAGTTCTAGACATGAAGGTCCCGATGAGCTGGTTGCGCGAGTACGTCCGCACCGAAGCGACCACGGATCAGATCGCCGCCGCGCTCTCGATCTCTACCGCAGAGGTCAACGGGATCGAGCGGCGCGGCATGCCGGGAGACCTCGCCCGCTTCCGCGTCGGCCGCGTGCTCGAGGCCGGGAAGCACCCCGACGCCGACCGGCTTCAGCTGACGAAGGTCGACGTCGGGGAGGACCGGCCCTACCAGATCGTCTGCGGAGCCTGGAACTTCGGCGCCGGAGCGACGGTCGCGGTCGCGCTGCCGGGCGCGACGCTTCCGAACGGGCTCACGCTCGAGCGCCGCACGCTCCGCGGCGAGACCTCCGAGGGGATGATCCTCGCCGAGGACGAGGTCGGCCTCGGCTCGGACCACGACGGGATCATGGTGCTGGACGGCTCGCTCGAGCCGGGGACGCCTCTCGCCGACGTCCTGCCGCTCGTCGACGAGGTGCTCGAGGTCGAGGCGACGGGGAACCGCGTCGATCTGCTCTCGATGTACGGGATCGCGCGTGAGGTTGCCGCGCTCTTCGACGGTGACCTCCTCCCGCTCGACGAGACCGAGCCGCCTGCCGACGGGCTGGAACCGGTCCCGATCCAGGTCGACGACTGGAGCGGCTGCCCGCGGTACATCGGCCGGCTGTTCCGCGACGTGACGATCGCCGAGTCGCCTCCGTGGCTGCGGGCGCGCCTGCACCTGGCCGGGATGCGCGCGATCTCGAACGTCGTCGACGTGACGAACTACGTCATGCACGCCCTCGGCAACCCGCTTCACGCGTTCGACTTCGAGGCGCTGCACGAGGGCCGGATCGTCGTGCGCCGTGCGTGGCCCGGGGAGAAGCTTCGGACCCTCGACGGGACCGAGCGGACGCTCGAGCCGGCCGACCTGGTGATCGCCGACGCCGACCGCGCGGTTGCGCTCGCCGGGATCATGGGAGGCGAGGAGACCGAGGTGATCGGGCAGACGACGTCGGTCCTCCTCGAGGCGGCGAACTTCGAGCCGCTTTCGCTCCTGCGTACGTCCGAGCGGCTCGCGCTGCGCACAGAAGGCTCGAACCGCTGGGAGAAGGGCGTCGACCCGTATCTCGCAGGGCCCGCGGCGACGCTCGCGACGCGGATGATCGTCGAGCTCACCGGTTCCCGCTGGGTCGGCGCGACCGACGTGCACGCGGAGCTTCCGGAGCCGGCCGTTATCTCGCTGCGCCCCGAGCGCACGAAATCAGTGCTCGGCCTCGACGTCGCGCCGCAACTGCAGACCGCG
>DASSGL010000216.1:0-9812 GCA_035693525.1 Gaiellaceae bacterium
AGGCCGTCGCCCGCCTCGCCCGACTCGATCTCCTCGAGCGCGGCCAGCAGCTGCTCCTCGGTCTGGGGCCGCTGATACGCGGTCACGGGCACCGCATCCGACGGGCGGATCTCGATCTGCCGGTATCGCTTCAGGCCTGTCGCCGCCGGGATCAGCTTCCCGATGATGACGTTCTCCTTCAGTCCGAGCAGCCGGTCGACCTTGCCCTCGATCGACGCGTCGGTGAGCACCTTCGTCGTCTCCTGGAACGACGCCGCGGAGAGGAACGACTCGGTCGCAAGCGACGCCTTCGTGATCCCGAGGATCAGCGGCTCCGCCGTCGCGGTGTCCTTCTTCTCCTTCTTTACGCGCGCGTTCTCACGGTCGAGAACGAGCTTGTCGACGAGCTGACCGGGCAGCAGGTCGGTGCCGCCCGCATTCTCGACGCGCACCTTCTTCAGCATCTGCCGGACGATGAGCTCGATGTGCTTGTCGTGGATCTCGACGCCCTGCGACTTGTAGACCTTCTGCACCTCCTGGCCGAGGTACAGCTCGGTCGCCGTGTAGCCCTTCAGCCGCAGCAGGTCGGCCGGAGCGATCGAGCCCTCGTGGAGCGCGTCGCCCGCCTCGACCCGCTGGCCCTTCGAGACCAGCAGCCGGGTGCGGCGCGGCACGGTGTACGAGCGGTCGTCGTCCTCGTTGCCGCTGTCGGCGACGATCGTGATCTTGATCTGACGCTCGGTCTCCTCCAGGTCGACGGTGCCGGCGATCTCCGCGAGCTGCGCGGCGCCCTTCGGGTTCCGCGCCTCGAAGATCTCGACGACGCGCGGCAGGCCGTGCGTGATGTCCGCGCCGGCGACGCCGCCGGTGTGGAACGTCCGCATGGTCAGCTGCGTGCCCGGCTCACCGATCGACTGAGCGGCGATGATGCCGACCGCGTCGCCGATCTCCGACATCTCGCCGGTGGCGAGGAACGTGCCGTAGCACGCCTGGCACACGCCGACCTCGGCCTTGCACTTGAGCACCGAGCGAACCGGCACGACGAAGTCGGCGGCGTGCTCTCCGAGCTCCTCGACGATCTCCCGCAGCCGCGGCATCGTGATCTCCTCGCCCTTCTCGGCGATGAGCGTCTTGCCCGGCTTGCCGGACGCGAGCGGCTTGAACACGTCCTCGGCGAGGATGCGGGCGGCCACGCTCTTGTTCAAGCCGTCCGAGAGGAAGAGCGGCAGCTCGATGTACTCCTTCGTCTTGCAGTCCGGCTCGCGGATGATCACGTCCTGCGAGACGTCGACGAGACGCCGCGTCAGGTAGCCCGAGTCGGCGGTGCGGAGCGCGGTGTCGGCGAGACCCTTGCGGGCTCCGTGCGTCGAGATGAAGTACTCGAGCACCGACAGGCCCTCCATGAAGTTCGCCTTGATCGGGCGCTCGATGATCTCACCCTTCGGATTCGCCATCAGGCCGCGCATGCCGGCGAGCTGGCGGAGCTGTGCGAACGAGCCGCGGGCACCCGAGTTGGCCATCATGTAGATCGGGTTCAGCTCGTTCAGGTTCTCGACCATCGCGTCGGCGACGGTCTCGGTCGCCTCCGTCCAGATGTTCACGATCGACTCGTGGCGCTCGGACTCGGTGATGAGGCCGTGCTCGTACGCCTGCTCGACCTTGCCGACGCGATCCTCGTACTCGGCGAGGATCTTCTCCTTCTCCGGCGGGACGACGACGTCGTTCTTCGAGATCGTGACGCCGGCCGTCGTGCCGTAGTGGAAGCCGAGCTCCTTGATCGTGTCGAGCACGATCGCCACCGCGTGCGCTCCGTACTCGTCGACGAGCGTCGAGATGAAGTCGCCGAGCTCCTTCTTCGAGAGCGTGCGGTTGAGGAAGTCGTGGTAGGTCGTGTAGTCGCCGTCGAGCTCGCCGACCGCCTCGCGCAGCGCGCGGTCGATCTCCGCGTTGAAGATCACGCGGCCCGCGGTGGTGAGCACGAGCTCGCCCTCCCACAGGTACTGGATCGGAGACTGGATCGCGATTTGCTTCGCGTCGAGCGCGAACTCGACCTCCTCCTCGGTGCGGAACCGCGGCGGCCGCGGGTCCATCTTCTCGACGACGAGCTTGTCGAAGTCGAGATCCGAGTACGTCAGGTAGTACGAGCCGAGGACCATGTCCTGCGTCGGCGTCGCGAGGGCGCGGCCCGACGCCGGCGAGAGGATGTTGTTCGCCGAGAGCATCAGGATGCGGGCCTCGGCCTGCGCCTCTGCGGACAGGGGCACGTGCACGGCCATCTGGTCCCCGTCGAAGTCCGCGTTGAACGCGTGACAGACGAGCGGGTGCACCTGGATCGCCTTGCCCTCGACGAGCGTCGGCTCGAACGCCTGGATGCCGAGGCGGTGAAGCGTCGGCGCGCGGTTCAGGAGCACCGGATGCTCCTGGATCACCTCTTCCAGGATGTCCCAGACCTCGCCCTGCATCTGGTCGACGTGCCGCTTGGCCGCCTTGATGTTCTGGACGATCTTCCGCTCGACGAGCCGGCTCATGATGAACGGCTTGAAGAGCTCGAGCGCCATCAGCTTCGGCAGGCCGCACTGGTGCAGCTTCAGGTGCGGCCCGGCGACGATCACCGAGCGGCCGGAGTAGTCGACGCGCTTCCCGAGCAGGTTCTGGCGGAACCGCCCCTGCTTGCCCTTCAGCATGTCGGAGAGCGACTTCAGCGGCCGGTTGCCCGGGCCGGTGACCGCGCGGCCGCGGCGGCCGTTGTCGAAGAGCGCGTCGACGGCCTCCTGCAGCATGCGCTTCTCGTTGTTGACGATGATCTCCGGCGCGCCCAGGTCCAGGAGCCGCTTGAGGCGGTTGTTCCGGTTGATGACGCGGCGGTAGAGGTCGTTCAGGTCCGACGTCGCGAAGCGGCCGCCGTCGAGCTGGACCATCGGCCGGAGCTCCGGCGGGATGACCGGCACGGCCTCGAGGATCATCCACTCGGGACGGTTCTCCGAGGTGACGAACGCCGAGACGACCTTCAGGCGCTTGATCGCGCGCTGCTGCTTCTGCCCCTTGCCCGTGCGGATCTGCTCGCGCAGGCTCGCGGACTCCTCGTCGAGGTTCAGGTCCTTGAGCAGGTCGCGGATCGCCTCCGCCCCCATGCCGCCGCGGAAGTAGACGCCGAAGCCGTACGGCGAGCCGAAACGGTCCTTGAGCTCCCGGAAGATCTGCTCGTCGTTGACGATCATCTTCGGCTCGAGCTCGCGGAAGAGCGTCCACGTCTGCTCCAGGCGGCGCACCGCGTCGATCGCGGCCTCGCGCGCGTCCTCGCGGCGGGACTCGATGTCGAGGTACATCTCGCGGACCTTCAGCGCCCACTGGATGATCGCGTCCAGGTCCTCCTTCTGGATGCGGCCGTCGGTGCGCAGGCAGAGGTCGTTCGTCAGCTCGCGGATGTCCTGGCCTTCCTCCCACGTGTCCACGACATCGCGAAGGAGCCCGTTCCCGAGCTCGCGTGCCTTGTCGAGGTTCTTCGTGTCGACGCCCTCGACGAGCGCGACGTCGTCCTCGTGGATGTCGGTCCCCTCGAGCAGCGAGTCCACGACGCGATGGATGTGCTTCGTGATCGCGCCCTTCTTCGCGCCCGTCGCCTTCCCGAGGTCCTTCTCGAGCGGCTTGATCGACTCGAGGATCTGCTCGGCCGCAGAGGCGACCTGCTCGATCTCGCGCGGCGTGAGCCGGCGGTCGTCACGGATCGCGGAGTTGCGGACGAGCTCGCGGATCTTCTTCGAGTCCTCCGTCGTGATCTGGGGGACGAGCTCGACGAAGAGCCCGTTGACGAGCTTCCGCGCGTCGTCGAGCGCGGGCAGCGCCTGCTCCTCGGCCCAGTTGTTGAGACCGCGGACCCAGAAGTCGTCGTCCTCGTCGAAGTTCCGCTCCTTGCCCTTCGCGAAGAACTCGCGGCGGCGCGCGAGGCGGTCTTCGAGCCCGGCGAGAGCCTCGTCACGGTCGACCTCGATGCGCCCGGCCTCGCTCTTGACCTGGTCCTCCAGGCCGTTCAGGTCGGCGGCGCGCTTCTCGGTGTCGACCGCGGTCACGATCGACGCGGCGAAGTAGAGCACCTTCTCCAGCTCGCGCGGCGCGATGTCGAGGAGGTAGCCGATGCGGCTCGGCACGCCCTTGAAGAACCAGATGTGCGAGACGGGCGCGGCCAGGTCGATGTGACCCATGCGCTCGCGCCGCACCTTCTGCCGCGTCACCTCGACGCCGCAGCGCTCGCAGATGATGCCCTTGTAGCGGACGCGCTTGTACTTGCCGCAGTAGCACTCCCAGTCGCGGGTCGGCCCGAAGATGCGCTCGCAGAAGAGACCGTCCCGCTCCGGCTTCAGCGTGCGGTAGTTGATCGTCTCCGGCTTCGTGACCTCTCCCGAAGACCAGTCGCGAATCTGCTTGCTCGACGCGAGGCCGATGCGGATCGCGTCGAAGTCATTGATGTCAATCAAGTTCTCTCCTCAGTCCCTTCTGGTTCTCGAGCAGCTCAGTCTTCAAGCTCGAGGTCGACGAGGTCCGCGTCGCCGAGCGCGCCGACCTCCGCATCTGCATCCTCGGTCGCCTCTTCCTCCTCGGAGACCTCGACGTCGTCGAGATCTCCGAGCGCCTCGTCGGCCGGCAGGGCCAGCTCGCCGTCCTGGTCGACCCGCTCCTGCCCCTCCTCGGCCTCCTCGGCCGTGGGCTGGCGGCCGACCGCGCGCAGCGAGCCGGGCGAGAGGTCGATGCCGAGCTCCTCGGCGGCGCGCAGGAGCTCGTCTTCCTCCTCGCGCACCTCGACCTCGCGGCCCTCGTCGGAGAGCACGTGCACGTCGAGCGCGAGCGACTGCATCTCCTTCAGCAGCACCTTGAAGGACTCCGGGATCGACGGCTCGGCGATGTTCTCGCCCTTGACGATCGCCTCGTAGGCCTTGACGCGCCCGACGGTGTCGTCGGACTTGATGGTCAGCATCTCCTGCAGCGTGTACGCGGCGCCGTACGCCTCGAGCGCCCACACCTCCATCTCGCCGAAGCGCTGGCCGCCGAACTGCGCCTTGCCGCCCAGCGGCTGCTGGGTGACGAGCGAGTACGGGCCGGTGCTCCGCGCGTGGATCTTGTCGTCCACGAGGTGGAGCAGCTTGAGGATGTACATGTAGCCGACGGTGATCTTCTGCTCGAACGGCTCGCCCGTGCGGCCGTTGAAGAGCTGCACCTTGCCCGAGCACCGGCGCCCGGCCGGACGCTTCGGGTCGACGAGGATCTTGATCGGCGACTCCGGGTTCTGGTTCGTCCACTCGATCAGCGCCTCGTCGACGTCGACCGGCGTGGCGCCGTCGAAGACGGGCGTCGCGACCGGCGACGGGTTGCCGCCGTTGATGATCTGCCGGCGGTGGCGCCAGTCGACCTCACCGTTCGAGCCGTTGCCGTCGCCGTTCTCCGCGAAGACGCCGTGCGCGGCCGCCCAGCCGAGGTGCGTCTCGAGCACCTGGCCGATGTTCATCCGGCTCGGCACGCCGAGCGGGTTGAGGACGATGTCCACGGCGCGCCCGTCCGGGAGGAACGGCATGTCCTCCTCGGGGACGATCCGCGAGATGACGCCCTTGTTGCCGTGGCGGCCGGCGAGCTTGTCGCCCTCCGCGATCTTGCGCTTCTTCGCGACGTAGACGCGGACGAGCTCGTTCACGCCCGGCGACAGGTCGTCGCCCGCGTCGCGGGAGAACGTCTTCACGTCGATGACCACTCCGCCTTCGCCGTGCGGCACCTTCAGGCTCGTGTCGCGGACCTCGCGCGCCTTCTCCTTGAAGATCGCGCGGATCAGCTTCTCCTCCGCCGTCAGCTCGGTCTCGCCCTTCGGCGTCACCTTGCCGACGAGCAGGTCGCCGGAGCCGACCTCGGCGCCGATGCGCACGACCCCGCGCTCGTCGAGCTGCGCGAGCGACTCCTCCGAGCGGTTCGGGATGTCGCGGGTGATCTCCTCGTCGCCGAGCTTCGTCGAGCGGGCGTCGATCTCGTACTCGTGGATGTGGATCGACGAGAGGATGTCGTCCTTCACGACACGCTCTGAGATCACGATCGCGTCCTCGAAGTTGAAGCCCTCGAACGGCATGAAGGCGACGAGCAGGTTCGCGCCGAGCGCCAGCTCGCCGTTGTCGGTCGAGCTGCCGTCGGCCAGCACCTGGCCCGAGGTGACCTTGTCGCCCAGGCGCACCACCGGCTTGTGGTGGATGAGCGTGCCCTGGTTCGAGCGCATGAACTTCGTCAGCGTGTAGGTGTCCTTGCCGTCCTTCGTCTCGACGACGATCTTGTCGGCGTCGACGTCGAGGACCGTGCCGGCGCTGCCGGAGACGACGACGTCGCCGGAGTCGACCGCCGCGCGGTACTCGAGGCCCGTGCCGACGAGCGGCGCCTGCCGGATGAGCAGCGGGACGGCCTGCCGCTGCATGTTCGCGCCCATGAGCGCGCGGTTCGCGTCGTCGTGCTCGAGGAACGGGATCAGAGCCGTCGAGACCGAGACGATCTGCGCCGGCGCGACGTCCATGAACTCGACCGCCTTCGGCGGCGCGGTCACGGCCTCGCCCTCCGCGGAGCGGCAGAGCACGGCGTCGCCGAGCAGCTTGCCGCTGCGGTCGGTCTCCGCCGTCGCCTGCGCGATCGTGTACCGGGACTCCTCGACCGCGTCGAGGTAGACGATCTCGTCGGTCACCTTGCCGCCCACGACCCTCCGGTACGGCGTCTGGATGAAGCCGAACTCGGAGACCGTCGCGTACGACGCGAGGTAGCCGATCAGGCCGATGTTCGGGCCTTCCGGCGTCTCGATCGGGCACATGCGCCCGTAGTGGGTCGGGTGCACGTCGCGCACCTCGATCGGCGCGCGCTCGCGGGTCAGGCCGCCCGCGCCGAGGGCGCTGAGGCGGCGGCGGTGCGTGAGGCCTGCGAGCGAGTTTGTCTGGTCCATGAACTGCGACAGCTGCGACGAGCCGAAGAACTCCTTCAGCGCGGCCACGACCGGACGGATGTTGATGATCGTCTGCGGCGTGATCGTGTCGACGTCCTCGGTCGTCATCCGCTCGCGGACGACACGCTCCATGCGGTACAGCCCGACGCGGAACGCCTCCTGGATCAGCTCGCCGACCGTGCGCAGCCGGCGGTTGCCGAAGTGTTCGTACTCGTCGAGCTCCGCCGCGATCGGCGCGCGCGGCAGCGCGAACGCCTCGGCCGCGAAGTCCTTCGCGTCCTCCGGCACGCCGAGCTTGACCGGCAGCTCGATCAGCTTGCGGACGAGCGCGACGATGTCCTCGGTCGTGAGGACGCGGACGTCCTCGGGGACGTCGACGCCGAGCCGCTGGTTCAGCTTGTACCGGCCGACCTTCGTCAGGTCGTAGCGCTTGGGGTCGAAGAAGAGCGCGCGCAGGAGGTTCCGGGCGTTGTCGAGCGTCGGGGGCTCACCCGGCCGCTGCTTCTTGAAGACCTCGATCAGCGCCTCCTCCTCGCGGGTCGAGGGGTCCTTCTCGAGCGTCGCGAGGATGTACGGCGAGTTGTCGAAGAGCGCGAGGATCGCCTCGTTCGTGGAGGTGTCGAGGGCGAAGCCGGTCGACGGGTCCTCGGCCGGGAGGGCGCGGAGGAGAGTCGTGATCGGCAGCTTGCGCTTGCGGTCGATGCGCGCGTACGCGATGCCCTTCTTGTCGATCTCGAGCTCGAGCCAGGAGCCGCGGCTCGGCATGAGGTTGGCGGTGAAGACCTGCTTCGTCGGGTCCTTCGGCTCCATGAGGTAGGCGCCCGGCGAACGGACGAGCTGCGTGACGATGACGCGCTCGGTGCCGTTGATGATGAACGTGCCGTGGTCGGTCATCATGGGGAAGTCGCCCATGAAGACGGTCTGCTCGCGGATCTCGCCCGTCTCCTTGTTGACGAAGCGGACGGTCATCGAGAGCGGGGCCTGGTAGGTCAGGTCCTTCTCACGGCATTCCTTGATGGTGACGGGCGGCTGCCCGAAGACGTAGTCGGCGAACTCCACGGCGAGGGTGCCGGTGTAGTCCTCGATCGGCGAGATGTCGTTGATGGTCTCCCGAAGGCCCTCGTCGAGGAACCACTGGAACGAGGCCTTCTGGATGTCGATGAGGTTGGGGAGCTCGAGGACGTTCTCGATGCGGGAAAAAGACTTACGCGCGCGGGGCGAAGCGACCTTGGTGGTCAAAGAAAGAGCCTCCCTTGGGGACGTGCGAGATTCAGGCGATTAAGGCGTGCAGAGGTGCAGACGAGCGGAACGTCGGCGCAACCAGCCAGGATACCGGCGGGACCCCCCTCACCGCAAGCGAACGCCGCGGCGGGAGCCGATATTGCCGCCGGATGGTAGCGCGGAAGGGCTTCCGCGTCCACTTCCAGGCGAAACGACCGCAACCTGGTCTGAGACCAGGTTGCGGTCTCGCAACTACGTACCGTTTGCTACTTGAGCTCGACGGTGGCCCCGGCCTCCTCGAGCTGGCCCTTGATCGAGTCGGCCTCCTCCTGGGTCACGCCCTCCTTGACCGGCTTCGGAGCCGAGTCCACGAGGTCCTTCGCCTCCTTGAGGCCCAGACCGGTGACGGCGCGGACGACCTTGATCACCTGGATCTTCTGGCCGCCTGCCGCGTTCAGGACGACGTCGAAGGACGTCTTCTCCTCGACCGCGGCCCCGTCGCCGCCCGGGGCGGCCGCGCCCGGCGCCGCGACGGCGACCGGAGCGGCGGCGGTGATGCCCCACTCCTCCTCGATCTTGTTCTTCAGCTCCACCAGTTCCAGCACCGTCATGGAACCGAGCGATTCGAAGATTGTGTCGACTGACGATGCCATCTAGGCGTTCTCCTTCTCTTCTTCGGCGGCGGACGCTGTGGCGTCCGCCTGGGTGGGCTCTTCCTCGGGGGCCGGCTCCTCTGCCGACGCCGCCTGTGCGGCGTCCGGCTCGGCAGAGCCCGCGCCCTGCTCCTGCAGCTGCTCGATCCGCGCCTCGAGCAGGCCGTACAGGTTCTGCACCGGCGCGTTCACGAGGCCGGCGAGGGCGGTGATCGGGGCGACGATGGCGCCGAGCACCTGGCCGCGCAGGATCTCGAGCGGCGGGAGCGTCGCGAGGCTCTCGACCTCGGCCGCCGTCATCGTCCGGCCTTGCATGACGCCGCCGCGGATCTCGAGGACACGAGTCTCGCGGGCCGCGGCGGCGAGCGCCTTGGCGGCGGCGACCATGTCGCCTTCCGCCTCGAGGAACGCGATCGCGCTCGGCCCCTCGAGGAGCGTCAGGAGCGCGTCGGCGCCCGCGGCTTCCGCCGCCCGCCGGGTGAGCGTGTTCTTCACGACCGTGAACCGGGCCCCGCTCTCGAGGAGCCGCGAGCGCAGCGCGTCGATCTGCGGCATCGTCAGTCCCCGATAGTCGGCCACGAGCAGCGTTTCCGCCGAGCGCAGCCGCTCGGTCAGCTCGGCGACGGCGTTCTCCTTGTCCTGCTTCTTCATGTCATTTCCTTCGGAAATGACCGGGCCCGCCGTGAGGCGGGCCGAAAAGCAGGAGTCGAGGCTCCTGTTCCTGCCCCACCTCGGCTGGGCTTCTGCCTCGACGAGTGAGGCTGCCAGCGGTCTTCGGCGGTTCCAGTCGGATTTAGGCGCCTACTGTAGCGGCCTCCGGCTGCTCGTCGAGCTCGTCGACGATCCCGCGCGTCTTCGCCGGGTCGACGTGGATGCCGGGGCTCATCGTCGTCGTGAGCGTGATCTGGCGGATGTAGCGGCCCTTCGCCGCGGCCGGCTTCGCGCGCACGATCTCGTCGACGACCGCGGCGTAGTTCTCCACGAGCGCCCGCGCGTCGAAGCTCTTC
>DASSGL010000217.1:0-2756 GCA_035693525.1 Gaiellaceae bacterium
CCGACGTGATCGCCCCTCTTTCCGGTGAGGTGCTCGAGGTGAACCCGGCGGTCGTCGACGCCCCCGAAACCGTGAACGACGATCCCTACGGGGCGGGCTGGCTGATCCGGGTGCGGCTCACCGATCCTGCCGAGGTCGCGACGTTGCTCGACGCCGAGGCGTATCGCCAGGTCCTGGCCGACCAGTGAGCGTCGGCTCGAGCGCCGGAGCGGGCCCAGAGCGGCGGCGCGGGCTTCGGGTGCGTCGGGAGCGGGCCCGGTGACGCACCCATATCTCGCCCTGACCGACGCCGACCGCGAGGAGATGCTGCGCACGATCGGCGTCTCGTCGGTCGACGAGCTCTTTCGCGACATCCCGGAAGGCGTCCGCTTCGACCGGGCGCTCGATCTCGAGCCCGCGCTCACCGAGCACGACCTCGCGGCACATCTCGGCGAGCTCGCTGCCCGGAACGTCGACTCGACGCGCGAGCTCTCGTTCCTCGGTGCCGGCATCTACGACCACTACGTGCCTGCGGTCGTCGACGCCGTGCTCCAACGCGGCGAGTTCCTGACCGCGTACACGCCCTACCAGCCCGAGATGAGCCAGGGCGTGCTGCAGTCGATCTTCGAGTACCAGACCGCGATCTGCGAGCTCACCGGCATGGACGTCTCGAACGCCTCCGGGTACGACGGCACGACGGTCACCGCCGACGCGTGCTACATCGCGAAGCACGCGACGGGCCGCTCGACCATCGTCATCACCGAAGCGACGAATCCGCAGGCGCGCCAGGTCGTGAAGACGTACGCGCCCGGCTTCGGGCTCGAGGTCGTCGAGGTGCCGCACCGCAACGGGACGACCGACCCCGACGAGGTGCGTCGCGCGGCCGAGGGTGCCGCAGCCGTCATCTTCCAGCAGCCGAACATGTTCGGCTGCCTCGAGCCGACACCGGACCTCGCCGCCGCCGCGAACGACGCGGAGGCGCTGCCGATCGCGCACGTCGACCCGCTGTCCCTCGGCGTGCTCGAGGCGCCGGGCCGCTACGGCTGCGCGATCGCACTCGGCGAGGGCCAGGGGGCCGGCAACTTCCCCGCCTACGGAGGGCCCCACTACGGCTTCCTCGCGGCCCGCCAGGAGTTCATCCGGCGGATGCCAGGACGGATCGTCGGCGAGACGGTAGACGCCGCGGGCAAGCGCGGCTATGTCCTCACCCTGCAGACCCGCGAGCAGCACATCCGACGGGAGAAGGCGACGTCGAACATCACGACGAACCAGACCCTCCTGGCGCTCGGAGGGCTCGTCTATCTCAGCTGGCTCGGGCCGCAGGGGTTGCGCGAGCTGGGGGAGACCTGTCTCTCGCTCGCGGCCTACGCGAAGCAGCAGCTTCGCGAGCGAGCCGGGCTCGAGGCGCTGTTTGCAGAGCGGGCAACGTTCAAGGAGTTTGCCGTGCGGGTCGGACGGAATGCGCGCGAGGTCGTCCGAGACGCGCGGGCACTCGGCGTCCACCCCGGGTACGCGCTCGGCCGCGACTACGAGGGGATGGACGACGTGCTGCTCGTCGCGGTGACGGAGAAGCGCACCCCGGCCGAGATCGACCGTCTCGCCGACGTGCTTGCGGAGGTGGCGGCGCCGTGAAGCTGATCTACGAGCGCTCGCAGCCGGGTCGCCGCGCATCTGCGATCCCGCACCACGACGGCCTCCCGGCGGTGGAGGTGCCCGAGGAGCTACGGCGCAACGAGGCGCCGCGCCTTCCGGAGGTGCCGGAGTTCGACCTCGTGCGCCACTTCACCGAGTTGTCGACGCGCAACTTCGGCATCGACAACGGCTTCTATCCGCTCGGCTCGTGCACGATGAAATACAACCCGCGCATCAACGAGCGACTCGTCGCGCTGCCCGGCTTCGCACAGCTGCATCCGCTGCAGGAAGAGGACGGCGCACAAGGCGCGCTCGAGCTCGAATGGCGGCTGCAGGAGATCCTCGCCGAGGTGACGGGGCTCGACGCAGTCTCGCTCCAGCCGGCCGCCGGCTCCCAGGGCGAGCTCACGGGGCTGATGCTCGTCCGAGCGCACTTCGCCGATCGGGGCGAGCAGGCAACGCGCCGGAAGGTCGTCATCCCGGACACCGCACATGGGACGAATCCTGCGTCGGTGACGATGGCGGGCTTCGAGCTCACGCACGTGAAGACCGATGCGCGCGGCAACATCGACGTCGACGACCTGCGCGACAAGGTCGACGAGCACACCGCGGCGTTGATGTTGACGAATCCCTCGACGCTCGGGCTCTCCGACGAGAGGATCGAGGAGATCGCGGAGATCTTCCACGGCGTCGGCGCGCTCATGTACTACGACGGCGCGAACCTGAACGCGGTCTGCGGGATCTCCCGCCCGGGCGACATGGGCTTCGACATCGTGCACATCAACCTGCACAAGACGTTTTCGCAGCCGCACGGCGGCGGCGGTCCCGGCGGCGGCCCGATCGCGGTGCGCTCGATGCTCGAGCCGTTCCTTCCGGTCCCCGCGGTCGTGCGCCGTGACGAGGAGACGAACATGTACGGGCTCGACTTCGACCGGCCGAAGTCGATCGGCAAGGTGCGCGGGTACACGGGGCCGTTCGGCGTCTTCGTGCGTTCGTACGCGTACATCCGCATGTACGGGCCGCGGCTGCGCGAGATGTCCGAGACGGCGGTGCTGAACGCGAACTACGTCCTCGCACGGCTCAAGGACGTATACGAGCTTCCGTTCGACCGGCTCTGCATGCACGAGTTCGTCCTCTCGGCCCGA
>DASSGL010000218.1:0-33148 GCA_035693525.1 Gaiellaceae bacterium
CCGGCCCGCTGGATGTCGCAGATCACGAGCGGCAGCTCGAGCATGATCGCGAGCCCGATCGTCTCGGCCTTGAGGACGACGCCGGGCCCGGCGGAGGTCGTCACGCCGAGAGCGCCGCCGAACGCGGCCCCGACGGCGGCGCCCGCAGCCGCGATCTCGTCCTCGGCCTGGAACGTCCGAACGCCGAAGTGCTTGTAGCCCGCAAGCTCCTCGAGGATCGCGGACGCCGGCGTGATCGGGTAGGCGCCGAGGAAGAGCGGCAGCTTCGACAGCTGCGACGCGGCTATCAGCCCGTACGAGAGCGCCTGATTCCCGGTGATGTTGCGGTACGTCCCCGGGGCGAGCTTCGCCGGCTTCACCTCGTATGTGACGGCGAACGTCTCCGTCGTCTCGCCGAACGCGTAGCCGGCACGGAGCGCCTTGAGGTTTGCCTCGGCGATCTCGGGCCGCTTCGCGAACTTGGAGGCGATGAACGACTCGGTCGTGTCGGTCGGACGACCGTAGAGCCACGACATCAACCCGAGCGCGAACATGTTCTTCGAGCGCTCGGCCTCGCGCGATGTGACTCCCTCGACCTCCTTGAGCGCGCCGACCGTGAGCGTCGTCAGCGGCACGGCGTGCACCTGATACTCGTCGAGGGACCCGTCCTCGAGCGGGTTCGCCGAGTACCCCGCCTTCTGCAGGTTGCGCTCGTTGAACGCATCCGCGTTGACGATCAGGGTTCCGCCCTTCGGCAGGTCCTTGATGTTCGTCTTCAGTGCGGCGGGATTCATCGCCACGAGCACATTCGGCGCGTCGCCTGGGGTCAGGATGTCGTGGTCGGCGAAATGGAGCTGGAAGCCGGAGACTCCCGGCAACGAGCCGGCGGGCGCGCGGATCTCGGCCGGGAAGTCGGGCAGGGTCGAGATGTCGTTGCCGAGGAGCGCGGTCTCGGAGGTGAACTGCGATCCCGTGAGCTGCATGCCGTCGCCGGAGTCCCCCGCGAAGCGGACGATGACCGTGGAGAGCTGTTCGACCGGCTTGGTGCTCACGTTGCCTCGAACAGGTATAGCGGATCGACACGTAGGCGGATTCCGGCTACCCGAGGCGGGTCGAGCGGCCGGGCTCAGACGGTGAGGAGGAGCGCGTTCCGCGACGGATCGCGCACGATCACCCCGCCCTCGAGGGGCTCCGGCTCCTGGCCCGAGTCCGCGACCCGCTCGACGACACCGTCTCGCTCCTCGGCGTTCGGCAGGACGATCGTCGCGTGGCGCAGTGCCGCCGAGCCCGGCGGCGCGGGTGAGGAGCCGCGGCTCTCCCACGTGTTCGCGCCGATGTGGTGGTGATAGCCACCCGCGCTCAGAAACGCCGCCGCGGGGCCGAGCTGAGCCATCAGGCCCATGCCGAGAACGCCGTGGTAGAAGTCGACGGTCTTCGGCACGTCGGCGACGCGCAGGTGGACGTGCCCCATGACGGTGCCGTCGGGAAGGCCGTCGAACGGCTCGGTCGCGGGATCGTCGAGCTCGCCGAAGAGGCTCTGGACGTCGAGCGGCATCGTCGTCATCTGCTCGAGCACCCGGCCTTCCCAGAGCTCGCGCGGCCGGTCGGCGTAGATCTCGATGCCATGATGGTCCGGGTCGCGCAAGTAGATCGCCTCGCTCACGGCGTGGTCGGAGAGACCCTGCAGCTCGAGCTGCTCGCGCACGCCGTGTGCGAGCCACCGCGCGAGGCTCGCGCGATCGGGGACGAGCAGCGCGACGTGATAGAGCCCCGTGTGCCCATGATCGGGAAGGGCGCCGGCCTCCTCGACGAATCGCAGGAGCTCCCGGTCGGAGCCGACCGACGCACGGCCGTTCTCGCGTTCGAGGATGCGCAGACCGACGGCCCTCTGCCAGTACTCGAGCGTGCGATCGAGATCGGAGACCGTCAGCTCGACCGGGCCCATGTGCGTCGTGGGCGCGATCTCCATCCGGTGATTGTGTCAGCCCGCCGAGTGCTTGAGCGCGGACTCCTTTCGTTGTGCCTCCGCAAGCGAGAGTGAGCCGCTGCACACTGCGTCGTTCAGCTCGTTCTCGATCCGATCGACCCGCGCCGCGCGTGGATACGGCTCGGGCCAGAGGTTGCGCGGATCGGTGGGGTGCCCGCCGAGCTCGAGGCTGATCAGGTGGTCCTCCTGGTAGTCGGACGCCGGCCCCGCCAGCCCGTACTCGCCCAGCTGCCGGAGCTTCAGCGCGTCCGTGTAGGTCGTGGCCGGCCGGACGGTCGCCGTCCACCCGCGCACACAGATCGTCGTCGCAATGGTCGTCTGCGTGACGTCGGGGTTCAGGACGCCGGGCGTGCGGACGGCGTCGGCGACGACAGCGGGCGCCGCACGCCCCTGCAGCGCCCGCAGCGCGAGGGCGAGCAGTGCAAGGGCCAGCGCGGCGGCGAGCAGCAGGCGATATGTCACGCTACGACGCTACGGCCGGCGCGTCGGCACGCGCAAGACGCTCTTGCGGACGCGTCCGCAAGAGAAGTGCACCGCCGAGACCCCAGACACAGTAGGCGACCCAGGGGTCGCCGATCACGTCCGTCTGCACGGCGAGCGCGAGCACCGCGGTGAACGCGGCCGCCATTCCCGCCGGCCACGGATCCGCTCGGCCGGCACGTACGAGCCCCGCGAGAAGCGCCAGACCCCATGCCGTCCACAGGATCGCTCCGAGCACGCCGAGCTCGACGCCGAGCTCGGTGTAGTTCGACTCCCCGGCTTTCAGCGGCGTACCCGTCCGCGACGCCGTTTGCCCGACGTTGCCGAGCCCGTACCCCTGCGGATGGTCGGCCATCGTCCGCACTCCGTCCTTCAGGCTGACCCAGTGCGAGTGCAGCGACGGCTCGCTCGCGCTCGTCGCGTTGTAACCCGAGGGGCCGTTCCTGCCGATCGCCTGTTGGTACGTCACGTCGACCTTCGTGAAGCGGCCCGTCGGGCCGATATGCGGAAAGAGATGCGCCCACGCGACCGCGATCGCGATCACGGCAACCGGCGCGAGGAGCTCGACGAAGCGGCGACGTACGAGCGCGAGCACGACGAGCCCGGCTGCGAATGCGACGAGCGACGAGCGCGAGAACGTCCAGAGCAGGCCGGCGCCGACGACGAGCGAGAGCGCGATGGTGAGCGCGCTGCGGCGGAGCGCGGCGATCGTGATGAGCAGCGCGACGACGAAGAGATAGCCGCTCGCAAGCGGCGACAGGAACGTCGACACGAGCCTGCGCAGGAACGGCTTGTCGCCGCCGACGTTGTAGATGAAGTTCTCCGGCAGCCCGTACACCGCGCCGCCCGGCTCTGTGCGCACTCCGGTGCCGTGGTAGTCGTAGCCGAGGTGCCGGTGGAAGTAGTCGATGACGCCGTTCGTCCGCCACCAGCCGATCGAGACCGTGTAGACGTCGACGAGGCCGATCGCCGCGACGGATGCAGCGACGACGAGGAGCGTCCAGGCGAGACGCCGGAGGTCGTCGCGCCGCAGCAGGAGAGAGCGGCCGAGGAGATAGGCGCCGACGGGCACGAGGTCGTGGCGGAGCCCGAGCGCGACCGCCTTGTGGCCGGCTTCGCCGCCGAGCGTCGACTGCGGCACGAGGGCGTACACGACGACGAGGGCCGCGAACGCGAGCGCGAGCAGGTCGACGAGCCCGAAGCGGAAGGGCAGCCGTCGCTCTCGCAGAGCGTCGGTGAATACTCGAAGCAGTGCGACCGCGAGGAGGATCTCCTTCCACGCGCTGATGACCGTCAGCGTCGAGCCGCGCACGCCGGCCGAGTAGAGCGCCGCCATCACGGCGTTGTGGACCGCGAGGCCGACGATGAAGATGTAGAGCGCCGCGACCGGCCGCCGCCAGACGACGGCGGCCGCACAGGCGAGGAGCACCGCGTAGAGGGCGAGCTCCAGGGCCTCGGTCACGCGGCGAGGGTACAGCGGCCGCGTTCAGGGGTGTGTTGCGCGCGCCGGAATCCGCGCGAGCGGATTCCGGCGCTTGCGCCCCAACTCAGTTGGGCCCCCAGGGGTCGCTGCCGAGCGTGATGGCGAGTGCGCCGAGGACGAGCATGAGCAGCACGAGCCGCACATAAATGGCCTTGCCGGACATCGGGCCTCCTTTTGCCGTTCGAGCCCCTCCCCAGCGAGGGGCTCACTGTAAGACGCGACGAGACCAGGTCTCACCGACCGCTGTCAAGCGGAAGCAGTTGACGCACGCCTGACAACCGATTAACAATGGCCGGTAATGGAGACCGACGGATCGCCGGCCGCGGGCGAGACGATCGGGGAGCGGCTCAAGCGCCTGCGGCTGGAGCGGGGCTTTTCGCAGCGCGAGCTCGCCGCCCCCGGCGTCTCATACGCCTATATCTCTCGAATAGAGGCCGGCACACGTCAGCCGTCGGTGAAGGCTCTGCGCCGCCTGGCGGCAAAGCTCGGCGTATCGGCGGACTACCTCGAGACGGGCTCCGACCTCGACGCGGCGGCGGTGCGCGAGCTCCATCTGGCGGACCTCGAGCTCGCCGTCCGGCTCGGCGACCACGAAGGCCTTCGCGAGAACCTCGGCGCATCACTCGACGAATCGCTCGCCGCCGGGGACCACCCGGCGGCCACCCGAGCCCGCGTCGCCCTCGCGCAGCTCGCGCTCGAGGACGGGCGCGACCAGGAGGCGGTGGATCTCCTCGAGGACGCGGTCGAGGGAGAGCCGTTCCTCCCGCTCGACAGGTTCGAGATCTACGCGAACCTCGGCCGAGCCTATGCGGGCACCGGCCGGCCGGAGAGGGCGGCGGAGCTGTACCAGCGCTGCCTGGACGGCGTCGTGGAGGCGGGAGGCGATACGGCACTCGAGGCGCGCTATGCGACGCTGCTCAGCTATGCGCTGAGCGACATGGGCGACCTGGGCCGCGCCGAAGAGGTCGTGCGGCAGGCCCTCGAACGGGTCGAGGACACCGCCGACCCGTACATGCGGGTCAGGCTCTACTGGTCGATGGCGCGGCTCGCCCATGCGGAAGGGCGCGAGTCGGTCGCGCTCGGGAACGTACGCAAGGCGATCGCGCTGCTCCAGGCGACCGACGACACCTTTCATCTCGCGCGCGCGCACATCCTCGCCGCGGGCATCACCGTGGGTCGGGCAGACGCGCAGACCGCGGAGACGCACATCGAGATCGCAGAGCGCCTGCTCGGCGGCGGCGCAGCGCCGGAGGACGCGTTCGAGATGCTGCAGCACCGGTCGCGGATCGCGCTTCTCAAGCAGGATCCCACCGCCGCGGCGGCTTACGCACGCGACGCTCTGGCCCGCGCAGCCAAGCCGGCCGACGAAGGACACGCCTCGTTCGCGCTCGCCGATGCGCTCACGGCCCTCGGAGACGTCGCCGGCGCGCACGAGTCGTATGCTCGTGCCGTGGACCTCCTCGAGAGCAGCGGCAGGTGGCGCAGCGCGTCGACGTCGGCCCGTGTCTGGGGCCGTATGCTCCGCGACCACGGGCGCGAGAGCGAGGCGCTGGACGTCCTCGATCGCGCGGCCGAGCTCGGCATGCGCGCGACTCCCGAAGCCGCGCGCGCCGAACGTTGACGGTCGAGGCCGCGGTCCAGCCGCGCGGCCCGTACTCGCTCGCGCTCTCGGCGCGCTTCGCAAGCGATGCGACCCGCACATTTCGCGACGGCGTCTTCACCGCGCTTCTGGCCGTCGACGGCCGACACGAGCTCGTACGCGCATGGCAGTCTCCGGACGGAACGGTGTCGATCCGCGCGGAGTCGGCCGCCGGCGTCGCGCGTCTACGCTGGATCCTCGCGCTCGACGACGACCATTCGGAGTTCCTGCGCCTCGTCCGCGGCGACTCGATGCTCGGTCCCGCCTCCCGTGCGCTGCGCGGCCTGCGGCCGGTGCGTGTCGCGACGGTCGCCCAGGCTCTGCTGCGCGCCTTCTGCGGGCAGCTGATCGAGGCGAAGAGCGCGCGCAAGCTCGAGCAGAAGATCATCCGCACGCTCTGCGCAGGCTGCCGTGAGCAGCTGCACGTCGCTCCGACGACGCGCGAGCTCGCCACGCTCGCACCGGCCGAGCTTCGCGGACACGGACTGCACGCCCGGCGCGCTGCATCGCTCGTCCGCCTGTGCCGCTCCCTCGAGCTCGAGCGACTGCACGAGGTCCCGACGGCCGCGGTCGCGGCGCGGCTCGAGCGCGAACGCGGTCTCGGTCCGTGGTCGGTCGGCGTCGTGTGCCTGCAAGGGCTCGGTCGGTACGACTACGGGCTCGTCGGAGATCTCGGCCTCGTGAAGCTGCTGCGCGCGCTGCGCCGCCGGCCGGTCGAGGGGTGGGAGACGGCGGAGCTGCTCGAGCCGTACGGAGAGTGGGCCGGCCTCGCAAGCGTGTACATGCTGGCGGGCTTCTCGCGAGGGCTTCTGCCCGTCGCCGCGTAACCTCCCGCCATGGAGCGAATCGCGATCATCGGCGGCGGCCGCATCGGCGAGGCGCTGCTCTCGGGGCTCCTCAGCTCCGGGTGGACCGACCTCGTGGTCACGAGCAGGAGCGAGACGCGGGTCGACGAGCTGCGGACGCGCCACGGCGTCGACGCGACGACCTCGAACTCCGACGCCGTCGCAGGCGCTGCGATCGTCGTCATCGCCGTGAAGCCGCAGGACATCGACGCGCTGCTCGACGACATCGGCGGCACGCTCTCACCGGAGCAGACGGTCGTCTCGGTCGCGGCCGCGATCCCGACGTCGTACATCGAGGCGCGGATCGCCGAGGGCGTCCCGGTGGTCCGGGCGATGCCGAATGCGCCCTCGACGGTGCACGAGGGCATGGCAGGGATTGCGGCCGGCGCGCATGCGGGCGACGAGCAGCTCGCGCTCGCGGAGGACGTGCTCTCGCACCTCGGGCGCGTCGTCCGGGTCCCCGAGGACGCGATGGATGCGATCACCGCGGTGTCCGGCTCCGGCCCGGCGTATTTCGCGTTGCTGGCCGAGGCGATGATCGAGGCGGGCATCCTCCTCGGCCTCTCGCGCGAGATCTCGACGACCCTCGTCGTGCAGACGATGCTCGGGACGGCGAAGCAGCTCCGCGACGAGGGCATGCACCCGGTCGAGCTGCGGGAGTCCGTCACCTCACCGGGCGGCACCACGATCGCCGCGATCCGCGAGCTCGAGCAGGCCGGCGTGCGCGCCGCGTTTCTGAACGCGATTCAGGCGGCGATGACTCGGGCCCGCGAGCTGGCGCAAGGTGGATGACGCCGTCGACATCGTGGTTGCGGACGACCCGGCGGAGGTCGTGGGCGAGCGGCTCGCGGCCGCGGCCCGCCGAGGCGGCCACATCGTCCTCACGGGCGGGTCGTCGGTCGCGAGAGCGTACGAAGCGGCGGCGCGTCTCGAGGACGACTGGACCGGCGTCGAGCTCTGGTGGGGCGACGAGCGCTCCGTGCCCCCCGACGACGAGCGATCGAACTACCGCCTGGCCAAGGCGACGCTTCTCGACCGGATCAGGCTCGGTCCGGTGCACCGCATCCGCGGCGAGCTTGGACCGGACGAGGGTGCACGCCTCTACGACGAGGAGCTCGCCGGGGTCGGGTCCTTCGACCTCGAGCTTCTCGGGCTCGGCCCCGATGGCCATGTCGCCTCGCTCTTTCCGGACGAGCCGACGCTCGACGAGGCCGAGCGCCGGGCGATCGGGGCGAAGGCGGGCCTCGAGCCGTTCGTCGACCGGATCACGATGACGCTGCCGCGGCTCCGCGACGCGCGAGAGGTTCTCTTCGTCGTCACCGGGGAGAACAAGGCCGATGCGGTCGTGGCGGCGCTCTCAGGCGAGCCGTCGCGCCGGGCGCCCGGGAGCCTCGTCCGCGCGTCGCACGGGAGAACGACCGCCGTTCTCGACGCGGCCGCCGCGAGCAGGCTCTAGCTCGCCTCGGGTGCGAAGGTGTCGATCGGCTCCGTCACGGACACGACGACCGGAAGCCCGGCGACGACCGACTCCAGCGAGACGTACGCGATCGTGCCGACGACGCCGTCCTTCCGGCGCAGGCGCGCCGTCCGCTGGATGGAGCGCGTCCTCCTGAGCATCGCGTACACCTCGGCGATCTCCTCCTCCGAGCGCACGCTGACGCCCTGCACGTTGAGCTCGGCAAGCTCCTCGCGCGAGTAGCCGAGCAGCTCGACCGCGCTGTCGTTGACGGCGAGCGTGCGACCGTCGTCGTCTGTGACGAAGACGGCGGAGCGACCGGCCATGAGCGCTTCCCCGAGCAGCGTCAGATGGAGGATGCGAAGCGGCTCGCCTTCCATGCTTCGACGGTACTCCGGTCTAGGGCAAGACGGAAGAGGCGCGGAGCTCGACCGCAACTCCGCGCGGCGCCGCGAGTACCTGCAGCACGAGCACGGTGTCGGCGACCTGGACGTCCTCGAGGAAGTCGTCCCGGCTCTCGAACGACTCGAGCACGTCCTCGATCGCGACCGCGTAGCCGGCCCGGTCGGCCGCGGCGATCGTCACGACGGCATCCGCGACCGCCCGAGGGAAGTCTTCGCGGTCGCGCAGGGTCGCCCCGACCACACGGGCCTCGACGTCGTCGGCCAGGACGAGCAGCGCGAGCGTTGCCGCATACCGCCCGATCGGCGACGCCGCGTCCGCGGCGTCCGCGTCGAGCGCCCACCTCGCCGCGGCCGACGCGTCGTCGCCGGCGAGGAGCAGCGCCTTCATCGCGCCGATCGGCCGGCCCCATGAGTCGGGCGGCGCGCCTGCGTCCCAGCTCTCGCGGTAGCGCCCCGCCGCGCGCCGGAGCCATTCCACCGACTCGTCGCCGCGACCGGCCATCACGAGGCAGAGGCCGGCGGCCCACGCGCAGTTGCCGAGCTGGGTCAGCTGACGTTGGTCCGCCTCCCTCGCCTCGCCGCCGCGATAGCGCGCGATCGCCGCCTCGGCGCGGGCTTCCCACGTCATCCTGCCGAGTTTAGTGCGGTCTGATTGACCGTTCAGTCAAAGGCGGTATCGTGCCCGCATGCGGCAGGCGCGCGAGGTCTTCTTCGTCGACGGCGTCCGGACGGCCTTCGGGAAGGCCGGCCCGAAGGGACAGTTCTGGCGGACGCGGGCCGACGACATGGCCGTGAAGGTCGTGCGCGAGCTCCTGCGCCGGAACCCGGAGATCCCGCCCGGCCGGGTGGGCGACGTCGTGCTCGCCGCGACCGCCCAGGTCGGCGACCAGGGGCTGACGCTCGGGCGTGACGTCGCGCTCCTCGCCGGGTTGCCGGAGACCGTGCCCGGGTTCGCTGTCGATCGCATGTGCGCGGGCGCGCTCACCGCGGTGACAGCTGCCGCGGGCGAGATCGCCCTCGGCGCGGTCGACGTCGCGCTCGCCGGCGGCGTCGAGCACATGGGCCATCACCCGATGGGCGACGACGTCGACTTCAACCCGCGCTTCGTCTCGGAGCGGCTGATCGACGAGTCGGCCGCGACGATGGGCCAGACCGCCGAGAACCTCCACGACCTCTTTCCTGCGATCACGAAGGAGCGGGCCGACGCCTTCGCGGTGCAGTCGCAGCAGCGCGCGGCGGCAGCCTGGAGCAACGGCGCGATGCGCGAGACGGTGGTGCCCATGGCCGTCTTCACGGACGACGGCTGGAAGGTCGCAGAGCGTGACGAGTTCCTGCGGCCCGAGACGTCGCTCGAGGCCCTTGCGTCGCTCCAGCCCGCGTTCCGCGCGGGCGGCCGCGTCACCGCCGGAAACTCGGCAGGGCTGACGGACGGCGCAACCGCGGCAGTGCTCGCAGCCGAGGACACCGTGAGCGACCTCGGGCTCTCGCCGAAGCTTCGCCTCGTCGGCTTCGCCTACGCGGGTGTCGAGCCGCACCTCATGGGCTACGGGCCCGTGCCGGCCACGCGCCGGGTGCTCGAGCAGCATGGCGTCTCGCTCGACGACGTCGACCTCTTCGAGCTGAACGAGCCGTTCGCGGTGCAGGTGCTGACGTGGTGCGACGAGCTCGGCGTCGAGGCGGACGATCCGCGCCTCAACCCGTACGGCGGGGCGATCGCGTGCGGGCATCCGCTCGCGGCCACCGGCGTGCGCCTCATCGCTCAGCTCGCGTACGGGCTCCGCGAGCGCGGCGGGCGGTACGGGCTGACGGCGCTCTGCATCGGCATGGGCATGGGCTGCGCAATTCTCTGGGAGCGCGTGTCGTGAGCCAGACCGTCTTCAAGTTGAACGCCGTCGGCTCGGTCGCGCTCGTCACGATCGACAACGGCGAGGACCATCGCAAGCCGACGACGCTCGGACGCTCGGCGTTCGAGTCGGCGGTGCACGTGCTCGAGGAGCTCGAGCGCGGCGACTGGACGGCGGCGGTGTTCACGGGGAAGCCGTTCGTGTTCTGCGTCGGCGCGGACATCGACGAGTTCGCACGGACACACTCGGCCGACGATGCACGCGAAGGCATTCGCGCCGGGCACGGGTTGTTCGCACGGATCCGCGCGCTGCCGTTCCCGACCGTCGCCGCGATCAACGGCGCTGCGCTCGGCGGCGGTCTCGAGCTGGCGCTGCACTGCACGGCGCGCACCCTCGCTGCAAATGTGCGGCACATCGGCTTCCCGGAAGTGGCTCTCTCGATCATCCCCGGGTGGGGCGGCACGCAGCTCCTGCCGAAGCTCGTCGGGCCCGAGACGGCGGCGCGGATCATCGTCCTCAACCCGCTGCGGCAGAACAAGCTCCTGACCGCGTCGGAGGCGTTCGAGCTCGGGCTCGCAGATCGGCTCCTCGAGCCCGTCGAGTTCGTCGACGAGTCGCTCGAGCTCGCTCGTGAGTTGGGCACGGTCACGGCCGATCGCGAGGCGCCCGACTGGTCCGACGTGGAAGCGGTGCTCCGCAAGGCGCGGGCGCGAGTCGACGACGCGGTGCACGGCGCGACCCGCGCGCCCTATCTCGCGCTCGACCTGATCGCCGGCGCGGAGCACTGGTCGCTCGAGGAGGGCTACGCGGCCGAGGAGGAGGCGATGGCCGAGCTTCTCGTCAGCCCGCAGGCGCAGGCATCCGCGTACGCGTTCACCGTCGTCGAGCGCCGCTCGAAGCGGGCGCCGAGACTGCCGGAGACGGCGGAGCCGCGCCGCATCCGGAAGGTCGGCATCGTCGGCGCCGGGCTGATGGCGACGCAGCTCGCGACGCTCTTCCTACGGCGGCTCGAGGTGCCGGTGGTGTTGCGCGACATCGAGCAGGCGCGCGTCGACGAGGCGCTCGCCACGATCCGCGACGAGGTGGGTGCGAAGAAGCCGTTCCTCGAGACGATCGTCCACGGCGGCACCGGTTGGGAGCAGTTCGAGGGCTGCGACCTCGTGCTCGAGGCGGTCTTCGAGGAGCTGGAGGTCAAGCGGGAGGTCTTTGCCGAGGTGCGGCGCGTCGCTCCGGATGCGATTCTCGCGACGAACACGTCGTCGCTCTCCGTCGAGGAGATGGGCGCGGACGTCGGGCTGCACTTCTTCAACCCGGTTGCCGTGATGCCGCTCGTCGAGATCGTCCGCACGCCGGAGAGCACGGACGAGCAGCTGTTGACGGCGTGGGACGTCGTGAAGCGGTTGCGTAAGCGTGGCGTGATCGTCGGCGACGCGCCGGGCTTCGTCGTCAATCGCGTGCTCACGCGGCTCACCCGCGTGCTGCTCGATGCGCTCGAGAACGGCAACACGCTGGAGGAGACGGACGAGGCGATGCTGACGCTCGGCCTCCCGATGGCGCCGTCGGTCGTCCTCCAGATGGTCGGCCCGCGCGTCGCGAACCATGTGCTCGAGACGATGCACGACGCATTCCCGGATCGCTTTCCTCTCTCGCCGACGCTCGCGAGCTTCGCGGCGGGGAGCGACGAGATCGTGCGGACGGGCGATGCACGGCGGACGGTCGAGCAGATCCGTGACGATGCGCTCGAAGCGATCGCGGACGAGATCGCGCACATGCTCGACGAAGGCGTCGTCGAGGCAACCGCGGACGTCGACGCCTGCCTCATCCTCGGCGCCGGCTATCCCTTCTTCCTAGGCGGCATCACGAAGCACCTCGACCAGACGGGCATCTCCGAACGGGTCACGGGCTCGGCGCTGGCGGATCGCCGTTCCGGACATGCCCTGGTGTCAGACATGACTCTCTCCTGACGCGTCGTTCGCGGCGACAGAAGTGCACACCAGCAGTAGCTGGGCACAGTCGACACGTCCATCCGGGCGATGTCCTGGTGTCAGACACCTTTAGGAACCTCTTAGAAACGTGGTCACCGAGCCCCGGCACTCTCTACTCTCCCTTTCGGCGCTAGGCTCCTCCACATGGCCGACGACTATCGGATCCGCATCCATGTGGACGAGGATCCCCACGGGCTGCTCGAGCGCCTCGGCTTCGGCCTCGGCGACGAGGCAGCGGAGCTCGCGCGGGAGCTCGAGGCGCGACGCCTCGTCGTGTCACGCGACGGCGAGGACCTCTTCGTCTACGCGGCCACCTATCCGGAGGCCGAGCGCGCGCGCTCGCTCATCCAGGCCGAGCTGAGCGACAACGACACGGCGGCCGTGACCGGCTCGATCGAGCAGTGGATCGACGAGGAGGACCGCTGGAGCGACGAGCCGCCTGCGGAGACGTGGGAGGACGAGGCCGTCGAGCACGGCTTCGCGCCCTGGGAGGTGCGAGTTCAGCTGCCCTCGCATCACGAGGCCAAGGCGCTCGCCGACCGTCTCGAGCAGGAGGGTTACGGCGTCGAGCGCCGCTGGCAGTACGTGATCGTCGGTGTCGGCTCGAAGGAGGAGGCCGAAGAGCTCGCCGCACGCGTCCACGGCGAGGTCGAGCCCGGCGGAGAGATGGTCTGGGAGACCGTCCCGGGCAATCCGTTCGCCATTTTCGGCGGCCTGGGCGGCTCGGGCGCACCCGGCGGCTGACCGATTCAGTTGACGACCCCGCTGCGCGGGGTATGCTTCTGAGCGGCGCGTCTCGTCCAGGGGGATCAGCCGAGCGCGACACCTTTGTGAGGTTTTGCAGCACGAGCGACGTGCTGCACATATGCAGGAAGCCATACAGTCGACCATCCTCCCGGAGGCGGCACACCCACTAGCCGCCGATGCCTACCGCGCCGAAGCGTGGGCGGGCGAGCCCTTCCTGAGCTCGGGGGAAGACCCCGATCAGGTCCTGGCGCCCGGCACCGCGCGCCGGCTCGCGCTCGACGACGCGCTCGCCGAGATCGACGCCGGTCGCCGCGCCCCGAGCTCGCAGTGGAAGGTGCGCTACGGCCTCATGCTCGGGCTCGAGCGCGTGCTCGCGGAGCCGGAGCCGAGAACCGCGGCCGGCACGCCGCTTCGCCGGCACCAGGTCGACGCGCTCGCCGGGATGCTGACCGAGCTGATCGCCGCGACGCAGCGCAAGGACGACGCGAACGGCAACGGAAACGGGAACGGCTTCGCGGCCGTCGAGGAGCTCGACCCCGAGCTCGACGAGGAGGACGACGAGATCCTCGGCGCCGACGACGAGCCGCTCGATGAGGCGCTCTCGCCCGAGGAGGACCCCGGCGCGGTTCGCCGCTACCGCTTCCGTCACCCGACTGCGTCCGGAAAGACCATCGCGGCGGCGGGCTTCGTCGAGGCGGCGCGCACGCTCGGCGTCCTCATCCTCACCCACCGCCGACTTCTCGTCTCGCAGTTCCAGCGCGACCTGAAGACGGAGGGCTACGGAGACCGCTACACCGACGCGATCGAGATGGGGCAGGAGCCGTTCCGCTCGAACCCGCTGACGATCCAGACGTACGCCTGGTTCGCGCGGCACGTCGGCTCGCTCAGCCGCGACGCATACCAGCTCGTGATCTGCGACGAGGCGCACACCGCGCTCGGCGACAAGACCTCCGCGGCGATCCGCTCGTTCCCGGAGCCCATCTACATCGGCATGACAGCCACCGAGCAGCTGATCGCGAAGCAGGTCTCCGACGTCTTCCCGGCTTCGGTCGACGACCTGCCGCTGCAGGACGCCGCACGCCGCGGCTTGATCGCGCCGCTACGTGACCTACGCGTGCCGCCGGTCGCCGCGATCAACTCGGTGCCGATCGTCGGCGGCGACTTCGACCAGGAGATACTGGCGAAGACACTCGACCACCAGGCGCTGAACCAGGCAGCCGCGAGCCTCTACCGCGACCGCTTCGACAACACGCCCGGCATCGTCTACGCGGCAGGAGTCGACCACGCGTACAACCTCGCGCAGGAGTTCCGCGCTGCCGGGATCAAAGCTGAGGCCGTGTCGGGTCGCACGCCGCCCGTGCGCCTCGCCGAGACGCTCGCAGCCTATGAGCGCGGCGAGATCAACGTGCTCATCAATGCACAGCTGCTCGCCGAGGGTTGGAACTCGCCGCGTGCGACGGTGTGCATGCACCTCGCCCCCACAGCATCGAGGCGCGTGTACCAGCAGCGCATCGGCCGAATCATGCGGCTGCATCCGCGCAAGGAAGCCGGCATCGTCGTCGACTTCGTCCCGAAAGGCGCCACGCACAACGAGCGCGTGATCTCGCTGCACTCGCTGCTCGACGCAGACTTCTATCGCGAAGGTGCGCGCGTCACGCCCGCACCGCGTCGCCGCTCACAGCGCCGCGCACGGCGCCGGCTGACACCAGCACCGTGGCTCGTGCCGGTCACGCCCGACGTCCGCCGCCGCATCGCCGTCATCCAGCGCGAGTGGCAGCGCGTCGATCCGCGTTACCTCGACGACGACGAGCAGCGCTACTGGGCGACGATCGCCGGGCGCCAGATTCGCTTCGACGAGCGCGCCTCGTTCGTGCTCAAGCTGACCGAGGGCCGCGCGTCGAAGGGCGCGCTCGAGCAGTTCCTGACGACGTGTGCCGCAGAGAATCCGAACCGTCGCCTGCGCATGATGGCGCTGCAAGACCGCGTGTCGATGCGCGTCGAGCGCGCCGACTTCGACGATCTGGTCACGCTGGTGACGCAGGCGCCGACATGGGAGAAGGAACGTCTTCCAGGAATCCGCGTCCTGTTGCGCGCCATCGCAGACGGCAAGCCGGATGCTCCGGACCAGATCCTCGCGCGATGGACGTGGCGGCTCGCACGCGCGACGCGCAAGGTTCAGGATCGCCGCGCGTCGAGCGAGTATCCGGAGGCGAAACGGCTCCTTGGTGCACTCGCCAACTCGCGCGGACATCGACACGAGGAGAACGCCGCGAAGCTCGTCAAGACCGCGCGCGAGCAACCGCTCCAGGTCGGCGTCGCCCTGCTCGCCTCAGCCGAGGGCTATACGCCGCGCGCCACGAAGCTGATCGAGGAAGCGCGGGACGAGGTCGCACCGGTTCAGGAGGTCGCGCTCGCGCTCTCGGAGAACCTGCCTGCGCCGAAGCAGCAGCCGAGCAAGCGCCGGCGCCGCCGGCGCAAGAAGAAGTCGCCGGTGCAGCCCGACGCTGGAGCCGCGGCGACCGAGACCCCGGCAGAGCCGGCAGAGCAAGCGCCTGCCGAAGGAGCCGACGAGGCGGCGAAGCCGAAACGGCGGCGCCGGCGCAAGAAGCCCGCCGAGGGAGAAGCCGCTTCCGAAGGCGACGCCGAGGCCTCGACGGACGCCTAGGACGCAGGCCCTTCGGCGCCGTCGTCTCGCTCGTCCTGCTCGTCTCGCTCCCGGAGGAAGCGGCTGAGCTCGGCGGCGAGCGTGTCGCCGGAGGGAAGGCTCTCCTCGGCGGTCAGCATGTCGACACGCCGCTCCAGCTCCTCGACGTACGCGGCGGTGTCGGCGTCGGCCGAGACGGCCTCGCTCACCTGCTCGCTGTACTCGTTCGCCGCCTGCTCGAGCTCGTCGACGTCGACGTCGATCGACATCAGCTCGCCGAACCGGCGCACGAGCGCGAGGGCGGCGCGTGGGCTCGGTGCGAGGGAGACGTAGTGCGGCACGGCGGCCCAGAGGCTGAGGGACGTTATGCCCGCGCGCCGGCTCGAATCGAGCAGCACGCCGACGATCCCGGTCGGCCCTTCGTAGCGCGACGGCTCGAGACCCAGCTCCTCCATGAGGGATTCGTCGGTCGCGGCCGCGGTGACCGGTGCCGGACGCGTGTGTGGAACGTCTGCGAGCAGCGAACCGAACGTGACGACGCGCTCGACGCCGAGATCCTGCACTAGGCCGAGCACGAGCTGCGCGAAGGACTTCCAGCGGAGGTTCGGCTCGGTTCCGAGGAGGATGACCGCGTCGCGTCCGGTCCCGGGGATCTCCGCATGGAAGAAGCCGTTCTCCGGCCAGTCGAGCTTGCGCGTCATCCCCTCCTCGAGCGAGACGTGCGGACGCGTGGCCTGGAAGTCGTAGAAGTTCTCCGGATCGATCTCCGCGAAGCGCTCGGCCTCCCACTGTTTCGCGAGATATCCGGCGCCGAGCGTCGCGCCCTGCCCGCCGTCGTTCCAGCCGCGGAACGCTGCGACGAGAACCGGCCGCCGCAGCTCGGGCCGGGACGAGACGGTCAGCTCGGACATTGTCGAATTCTACGTGCGGCCCGGTGCGACCGGATGCCAGAGTCGAGCCACGAGCCCGACCGTCCAGGCGAAGACGCAGGCGGCGACGGTGACGTGGATCAGGACGAGCCACCACGGCAACCCGTTCCGGTACTGGGTCTCGCCGATCGCCATCTGGAGAGCGAGCAGGCCGAGAAGGCCGGCGCAGCCGCGGAGGAGCCATGGATACCGCGCACGCTCGCGCCACGCCCAAACTGCAAGCAGGACGAAGACGATGCCGAATGCGGCGGTGGCGCGGACGTGCACCGCGATCGAGGGCTGGAACGAGCCGACGCGGCGAACGCTAGTGCTGCCCGGATGCGGCCCGGCGGCTGTCGCGAGCGTGCCGGTGACGACGAGTGCGCTCACCGCGGCGAGCAGAACGGCGCCGCCGGTGCGCGCGAGCGCCGGCAGCTCCGGCGCACGACCGCGTGCCACGCGGGTCGCCTCGAGCAGCACGAGCACGCCCAGCCCGAGCACCACGAGCGAGAGCAGCAGATGCGTGATGACGAGATAGGGATTGAGGTCGTAGTACACGGTGATCGCGCCGAGCGGCGCCTGCGCCAGCGTGCCCACGAACACCGCCCAAGCGAGGACCTTCACGCCGCGAGAGAGGGCACGGGTGACGAGCGCGCCGAGAGCCAGCACGAACGTCGCGAGCACGGTGAGCGTCGCGACGACGCGATTCGAGAACTCGACGTCCGAATGGAAGCCGCGCGCCGGCAGGAATTCGTTCGGTTGGCACCCGGGCCAGTGATGGCAGCCGAGGCCGGAGCCCGTGAGGCGCACCGTGGCGCCGGTGGCGACGATCAGGATCAGCCACGCAACCGTCCAACCGGCGACCGAGCGGAAGCGCGCCGGCGAAAGCGCAAGCGACTGGCGGCGGGAGAGAGCGGTCGAAGCCGACTCGGCGTTCACGGGCAGAGGCTAGCCGTCACTCGAAGGCGAGCGTGACGCCCGAGCCACCGACGACGGAGCCGACCCGTGCCAGGAAGAGCCCGCGGGCTCGGAACTCCGCCTGCAACGAGAGCGCCTTGTCAGAAGGAAGCGAGATGAGCAGACCACCCGCCGTCTGGGCGTCGTAGCCGAGCGCGAGCAGCTCCTCCGGGGCGCCGTCGGCTTCGATCGGCGCGAACTCGCGGTTCCGCGGGTCGCCGCCGGTGCGGATGCCCGCCCGCGCGGCCTCGAGCGCTCCACCGAGCGCCGGCAGCTGCTCGAGCACGATCTGGACACCGGAGCGCTCGGCCATCTCGTGCGCATGCCCGAAGAGCCCGAAGCCGGTGACATCGGTGACCGCGTGCGGCGAAAACGGCCGCAGGACGTTCGCGGCCTCTGCGTTCAGCGTCGTCATCGCCTCGATCGAAGCCGCGAAGTCGCTGTCGGCCGCAAGCTCCTTGCCGTCGGCCGCCAGCACGAGCCCGGTGCCCAGGGGCTTCGTCAGGAAGAGTGCGTCGCCCGGCCGGGCGCCCGACTTCGGCCAGATGCCGTCCGGGTGCACGGTGCCGACGACGGCGAGACCGTACTTCGGCTCCTCGTCGCGAATGGTGTGTCCTCCGGCGAGGATGGCGCCGGCCGCGCGCACCTGCTCGGCGGCCGCGGCGAACACGGAACCGACGACGTCCGTCGGCAGCGACTCCGGGAAGGCGGCGATCGAGAGGGCGAGCAACGGCACGCCGCCCATCGCGAAGACGTCGTTGAGCGCGTTCGTCGCGGCGATCCGCCCGAAGACCGCCGGGTCGTCGACGAGTGGCGGGAAGAAGTCGACGGTGAAGACGAGTGCGCGGTCGTCGTCGAGCTTGTACACCGCGGCGTCGTCGGCAGGCGAGAGGCCGACGAGGAGGTTCTCGGCCTCGACCGGCACGAAACCCTTGAGGAGCTCCTCCAGGCGGGCGGCCGAGTACTTCGCGGCGCAGCCGCCGCCCGCGGTCAAGCTCGTCAGCGAGGTCACGGGCTCATGGTACGAAGACGGCGGCCGAAGCCGCCGCCTTCTAGGGGAGAGTGAGGAGCACCAGAGGCACACCTCGGGAGTGGTGTTCGCGGCGCACGTCGCGTTGCCTTCCTGATAAACACACGAATATGGATCGCGTTGCGTTGATCACGGGCGGCTCCTCGGGCTCGGGCTCGCGATCGCGCGCATGCTCCGCGAGGAAGGATTCGCGCTCACGCTCGCGTCATGAAGACGCGAGAGGGTCGAGGCGGCGGCCGAGGAGCTCGGCGCGCACGCCGTCGCCTTTGATGCCGCCGACGGCGCTGCGTGCGAGCGGCTCGTCGCCGAGCACGGCGAGCGCTTCGGCCGTCTCGACATGCTCGTCAACTCGGCAGGGATCGGAGTCGCCGGCACTGTGGACCAGCTGTCGCCGAAGCACTTCGACCTCCAGGTCGGCGTCAACCTGCGCGGGCTCTTCCTCGTCACCCGGGCTTCGATCCCGCTGCTGCGCGAGTCACGCGGCTGGATCGTCAACCTCGCGTCGATCGCCGGGACGCTGCCAACCCCGGGCCTCGCGACCTACGGCGCGACGAAGGCGGCCGTGATCTCGCTGACACGGTCGTTGAACGAAGAGCTCGACAGCGACGGAGTGCGCGCGGTCGCCCTCTGCCCTGGGTTCGTCGACACGCCGATGGCCGAATGGTCCGGTCTCGCGAGCGAGGAGATGATCCCGCCGGAGGATTGCGCCGAGATCGTGCGGATGCTGCTCCGACTTTCCCCACGCGCACGAGTGCCGCAGATCGTCGTCGAGCGGGCGGGCTCCACGAGCGGCGACGTGCCGCTCGGCGGCGCCTGAGCGTTCCCTTTCTAAGAGATTCCTAAAGGTGTCTGACACCAGGGCATGGCCCGGGAGGACGTGTCGAAGGTCACTGGCACCCCTTTGTTGCCGCGAACGAAGTGCCACGAGAGTCTGGTGTCTGACACCAGGGCATGGCCGAGACGTCCGGCGGGAGCCGCGCCGCTCGGGCGCTCAGCCGGCCGGCTCGATGGCGCCGAGGAGGCCGTGGACGGCGACCTCGGTGGCGCCGCGCCAGCGGTGCGGGCCTGCGGCGAAGAAGAGCGTCGTGCGCTGTCCCGCCATGGCGCCGTTGCCGAATGCGATTCCCCACACGCCCGGCACGACGACCGGCTTGCCGTTCGAGCCGCGCAGCTGACCGCGGAACGCCCAGCCGGCGTCGCGGCGTGCGAACACGTCGATCCGCCCACTGCCGAAGTTGGCCACGAGCAGCGAGCCGCCGTGCGAGCCGAAGCCGCGCGGCGCGACGGCCATCCCCCACGGCTGGTCGAGTGGGCCCATCCGCTCGACGCGCGCGAGGAGCCTGCCGTCGAGATCGAACTCGTCGACGTAACCGCCCGTCGGCGCGTCGTTCCCGTTCACCGGCGCCTTCCAGGCATAGCTGACGAACACCCGATCGCCTGCGGCCTGGATGCCGAAGGGCGCATACCACTCGGGGATCGCCCGATCGCGGAACGCGCCCTTGCGCAGCACCTGATGCCAGCCCTCGTCGAAGACGACCACGCGCCCGTTGTGGAAGTCGGTTGCATACAGGCGCTCGTCGCCGTTCGGGAGCGTCGCCAGCGCAAGGCCGCGGAACACCGCACCGCGCTCGGCCAGGTCGACCCCGATCTCGGCGCTCGTCGACCAGCCGTGCGGGACGACCGGAGACCAGCCGCGGAGCATTCCGTCCTCGCACGCGTAGATGAAGCGCGCCGGACCGGCCGCGTGCCCGCGCCGGACGACGAACCCGTCGCCCGGGTTGTAGACGACGCCGGTCGGGCCGCCTTCGACGGTCACCGTCAATGCCTGCTTGTGCCCGTCGCCGGCGTACAGCGTGCTCGTGGCCCGCGCCTCGTTCGCCGTCCACCACGGTCCCGTCGGGCTCGCGGCGAGGCCCCACGCATTCACGAGCGCGGTGTCGTGCGTGCCGGCGCCGAGACCGCGGTCGGAGACGAGCCGGACCATGTCGAATCCCTCCACCCCGCTCGGCCACACCGCCGCCGCCACGACTCCCGCGGCCGCGACGGCCGCGATCGACGCGCCGACGACCCGGGCTCGCTTCATCGGTGCGGTTGCGGCGTGCCGCTCGCGACGCGCGAGCGGATCTCGACCGTGCGTCCGTTCTCGGCCGCACGAAGCACGGCAACGGCCGCCTCGAGCACGTGCAGCCCCAGCTCTCCCGAAGCGCGGTGCGCCCTGTCGGCGCGCAGCGCTTCGGCGAGGTCGTGCAGCCCGCAGCCGCGAGTCTCTCGCGCACCGTGCGACTCGTATGGAACGAGCTCCCACTCGCCCCGCGGCGCGCGCACCCGTACCTGCCCTTCGAACGCATTCGCGTCCGGCAGCTCGAGCGTTCCTTCGCTGCCGTGGATCTGCATCCAGCTCACGTACTGGTCGGTCGCTTCGAAGCTCACGGTCAAGGCCGCGAGCGGTCCACGCTCGAGCTGCAGCGCCGCGACGACGTGCGTGGGGACGTCGACCGAGAACCGCTCGCCCGCGCGCGGGCCGAAACCGAGCTCGCGTACGCGCGTCGGCGTCGCGGCGAAGCCGGTCGCCGCGGTGTAGGGGCCGAGCAGCGACGCGATCGCGGTCAGGTAGTACGGCGCGAGGTCGAGCATCGGCCCGCCGCCCTCGCGGTAGAAGATGTCCGCGTTCGGGTGCCAGCTGTCCGGGCCGCCGACGAGCAGCGCGGCCGTGACGCCGAGCGGCTCGCCGATCGCCCCGCGCGCGAGCAGCTCCCGCCCCGCTTCGTAGGCACCGCCGAGGAACGTGTCGGGGGCGCAGCCGAGCCGCAGGCCGCGCTCGGTCGCCTCGCGCACGAGGCTGCGCGCGTCGTCGACGGTCGTCGCCAGCGGCTTCTCGGTGTACACGTGCTTCCCCTGCTCGAATGCGGCTCGCACGACGGCCGCGTGCGCCGAAGGTGGCGTCAGGTTGAGGATCACGTCGACGTCAGGGTCGGCCAACACGTCGTCGACCGGAGCCGTACGCAAGCCGTGTTGGGCTGCGAATGCCTCTGCGACCACGGCACTCATGTCGGCGCACGCCACGATCTCGAAGCTGTCGAACCCGGCTGCGCCGCGCACGTAGTTGTGGGCGATGACGCCGCAGCCGACGACCGCGACCCGCAGCGCGCCGTTCATGCGGTGACTCCCATCGCACCGCGGACCGCCGCCAGTGAGCGGCCAACGGCCTCGGACGGCGAGCCGTCGATCTCGTCTTGCTCGACGAGCAGCCACTCGACGCCGAGCTCGACCGCAGCCGGCAGCACGCGCTCGAAGCCGACGGCGCCGTCGCCGACCGGGCAGAACTCGCGGGTTCCACGCGAGCGCAGGTCCTTGACGTGCACGAGCGGAGACCGGTCACGCATCCGGTGCAGCAGCTCCACCGGATCGGCTCCTGCCTCCCACGCCCAGCCGAGATCGAGCTCGAACCAGAGAAGCTCCGACGGAAGCCTGCGCAGCTGCTCGAGGACCGAGTCGGCGCCGTCGAGCGGCTGCACCTCGGCCCAGTGGTTGTGGAAGCCGAAGCGGAGGCCCTGGTCGTACGCGCTCCGGGCGACGGCTTCGATTCGCTCGCATGCCGCGCTAGCCTCGGCCGCAGTCTGCGGCGGATCGATCCAGCTCAGGACGATTCGGTCGCACCCGAGCACGCTCAGCTCGTGGGCGAGCCGCGGCAGGTCGTTCTCGAGCACCTCGAGCCCGGCGTGCCGGCCCGCGACCGCAAGCCCCAACTCGTCGAGCCACGCACGAACCGTCGCAGGCTCGTGCCCGTGGAGGTCGAAGAGTTCGACGCCGTCGTAACCGAGCTCCGCCACCGTGCGGAGCGAGCCTGGGAGATCACGCGCGCACTCGTCGCGGATCGTGTACAGCATGAGGCCGACGCGCGTCATCGTCACGCGGCGAGCGGAGCGAGTCGGGTACTCGAGATGTGCTCGCCGTACCAGTGGAAGCTGTCCTTCGGGACGCGCTCGAGGGTGGGGTAGTCGACGTACACGATCCCGAAACGCTTGGAGTAGCCGCGGCTCCACTCGAAGTTGTCCAGGAAGCTCCAGACGAAGTAGCCCAGGATCGGAGCGCCGTCATCGCGGGCGCGCCCGACCGCGTCGACGTGGGACTTCAGATAGGCAGTGCGCTCGGGATCGTGGACCGCGCCGTCGTGCACGCGCACGTCGCCGTACGCCGCGCCGTTCTCGGTCACGTAGATCGCTCGCGGCTGATACTCCTCGGCGACCCGGACGAGCAGCTTATAGAGCCCGTCGGGGTAGACCTCCCATCCCATGTCCGTCACCTGCGCCTCCGCGTCGCGCACGAGATGCGGTAGGTCGCCGTTCGTGCTCGCGCGAACGACGAACCGGAAGTAGTTGTTGACGCCGAGAAAGTCGATCGGCGTCGCAATCGTGTCGAGGTCGCCCTTGCGGACCGGCGGTGCGAAGCGGTCGAGCAGGTCGTCCGGGTACCGGCCGCGGAAGAGCGGATCGAGGAACCAGCGGTTCGCGACACCGTCCATCTCGCGCTGGGCGTCGACGTCCGCCGGGGAATCGGAGGCTGCGTCGACGTGCGCGAGGTTCAGCACGATCCCGACTTCCGCGTGCGGCGCAGCTGAGCGCAGTGCTTGCACCGCCCAGCCGTGAGAGAGAAGCATGTGATGCGCCGCGTGGATCGCGTCGGCCTCGCTCGTGCGACCCGGCGCGTGCTCGCCCCAAGCGTGACCGAGCCATGCCACCACCCAGGGCTCGTTGTGGGTCACCCAATGCGTGATGCGGTCCCCGAGCCGAGCTGCGACGACCTCGACGTACTCGACGAATGCCTCGGCGGTCGAGCGCGCGGGCCAACCGCCTGCGTCCTCGAGCGCCTGTGGCGTATCCCAGTGGAACAAGGTCGGGAACGGTGTGATTCCGGCTTCGAGGAGCGCATCGACGAGGCAGTCGTAGAAATCGAGCCCTCTCTCGTTCACGGCGCCACGACCGTCCGGCAGGATGCGCGGCCAGGCGATCGAGAAGCGGAAGGCGTCGATCCCGAGCTCGCGCATCAGCGCGATGTCGCCGGGGTAGCGGTGATAGAAGTCGCACGCGACGGCGCCCGTATCGCCGGCCCGAACCTTGCCGGGCGTCGCGCTGAAACGATCCCAGACGCTCTCGCCCCGGCCGTCGTCGGCAACGGCGCCCTCGATCTGGTACGCGGCGGTGGCCGCGCCCCAGACGAAGTCCGGCGGGAACGTGCGTGCGGTCGACATGGTTGTCCTCTCTCTCACGACGCGGTTGCGAAGACGGCAGGGGCGGGAGCATTGACGTGGCAGCGGGCCGACTGTCCCGGGGCGGCCTCGACGAGCGGCGGCGTCACACGCGAGCAGACGTCGATCGCAAGCGGGCACCGCGCGACGAAGCGGCAGCCCTCGGGCGGATCGACGGCCGCCGACGCGTGGCCTTTTTGCACCTCGACGCGCTTCGCGGCGAGCCCCGTGCCGGGGTCGGGGACGGCCGAGAGCAGAAGCTGCGTGTATGGGTGCAGGGGGTTGGCCAGCACCTGCTCGACCGGCCCCTGCTCGACCAGCTGTCCGGCATACATGACGAGGATGTCGTCCGCGACGTACCGCGCGCTTGCGAGGTCGTGCGTCACGTAGAGGAACGCAATGCGGCGCTCCTCCTTGAGCTTCAGCATCAGGTTCAGGATCCCGATGCGGATCGAGACGTCGAGCATGCTCGTCGGCTCGTCCGCGAGCAGCACCGTCGGCTCGACCGCGAGCGTGCGCGCTATCGCGACGCGCTGTCGCTGCCCGCCCGACAGCTGATGCGGATATTTCGCAGCGACGTGCTCCGGCGGCACGAGACCGACCGTCCGCAGCAGCTCGTGCACGCGGTTGTCGGTCTCGGCCGGCCGGACGACCTCGTGGATGCGCAACGGCCGCTCGACGTGGTGGCGGATCGTCTTCGCCGGGTTCAGCGATCCGAACGGATCCTGGAAGATCATCTGCACCTGCGAGCGGTAGCGGACGATGTCGCGGCGGCTCCGGTCGCGGGCGACGTCGCGGTCGCCGAAGAGGATCGTGCCGGACGTCGGCGCGTAGAGCCGCACGAGGAGCCGCGCGACGGTGCTCTTGCCGCTGCCGCTCTCGCCGACGAGCGCGGTCACGCGCCCGCGCCGGAGCGTGAAGCTGACGTCGTCGACCGCGTGCACGTAGCGGCGGCGGCCCCTGACGCCGGTGCTCACCGGGAACCGCTTGCTCAGCCCACGCACCTCGAGCGCCGCCTCGCTCATGCCGCGCCTCCTGCCAGGTGGCATGCGACGTCGTGCCCCGCCTCGACGCGGCGCAGCGGCGGGCGCTCGGTCGTCTGCCGGAGGTAGGCATCGCCGCCCGGAACGCAAAGCGGGCAGCGCGGATGGAACCGGCAGCCCGCCGGTGGATCGGCGAGGTCGGGCGGCGACCCGGGGATGCCGACGAGACGCTCCATCGGCCCCGTGAGCGGTGGGAACGAGGCCATCAGCCCACGCGTGTACGGGTGCTGCGGGTTCGAGTGCAGCGTGGCCGCCGGCGCGGACTCGACGATCTCACCGGCGTACATGATCGCGATGCGATGGGCGAACTCGATCAAGAGCGAGAGGTCGTGCGTGATGAAGAGAACGGCGAAGCCGAGCTTGCGCTGCAGGTCCTGGACCTGCTGCAGGATCTCGCGCTGCACGACGACGTCGAGCGCGGTCGTGGGCTCGTCCATGATCACGACCTCGGGCTCGAGTGCGAGCGCCATCGCGATGATGACCCGCTGCCGCATGCCGCCGGAGAGCTCGTGGGGGAACGCGCGAATGCGGCGACGGTCGATGCCGACGAGCTCGAGCAGATCACCGGCGCGGTCCTCCGCGTCTCGACGCGAGATCCGCTCGTGCGCGCGCATCATGTCGACGAACTGCTCGCTCACGCGCGTGACCGGGTTGAGCGCGTTCATTGCGCTCTGGAAGACCATCGAGACGTTCTGCCAGCGATAGCGTCGCAGCCGCGCGCGGCTGCGTTGTGCGAGATCCTCGCCGCGGAAGAAGACGCCGCCGCCTGTGATCCTCGCCGGCGGGCGAAGGATCTGCATGATGGCGTTGCCGACGGTCGTCTTTCCGCACCCTGACTCGCCTGCGAGACCGACGATCTCGCCGACGCGGATCGTCAGATCGATTCCGTCGACGGCGCGAGTGCGCCGCTCGACGCCGTAGTCGACGACGAGCTTGCGCAGCTCGACGATCGCCTCGCCGGGTGCCCAGTCGGCGAGGCCCGTGCCCTCGGGCTCGACGGCCGCGATCACGCCGCCCTCCGGAGAAACCGCCGCTCCCCACGCTCGGTGCGGAGCCGCGGGTTGCTGACCTCGTCGATGCCGGCGAGCACGAGCGTCAGGCCGAGCACGGTGATGCCGATGGCGAGCCCCGGGAAGAGGAAGGACCACCACTCGCCCTGGAGCATGCTCGAGTTCACCGTCGCCCAGTAGAGCGCGACACCCCAGCTCGGCTTGTCCATCTGGCCGAGGCCGAGGAACTCGAGACCCGCGTCGACGAGGATCGCGATGTAGAAGACGAGCACGAACGCCGCAGCGATGCGGCTGATCATGTTCGGCATCAGCTCACCGAAGACGATGCGGCGAGTGGACTCGCCCGCGACCTTGGCCGCCTGGATGAAGTCGCGGTTCTTCAGCGTGAGCGCCTGGGCTCGCAGGATGCGCGCCTCGAACGCCCAGAGCGTGCACGCAATCACGAGCGCCATCGTGAGCATCCCGCGCGTGTGCAGGAAGGCGGTCACGTCGACGAGGAGCGGGATCGTCGGGATGACGAAGAACACGCTCGTGACGAGATTCAGCAGGTCGTCCACGACGCCGCCGACGTACCCGGCGAAGACACCGAGGACCACGGCGAGCGCCGTGGCGATCACCCCGGCCAGGAGACCGAGCGCGAGCGACCGCCGCGCTCCCCAGACGACCTGGGCGAAGACGTCCTGTCCCTGATCGGTCGTGCCGAACAGGTGGTTCAGCGACGGCGCCTGGCGGGAGTCGAACGAGAACTCGGTTGCCTTGCTCGCATCGATGAGGAGCGGCGCCAGCAGACCGAGCAGCACCATGCCGAGGACGATGGCGAGGCCGAGGCGCGCCTTCGGGTTACGGAGCGTCAGCCGCAGCCAGCCCGGGATGCGGAACCTCGACTTGCGCGCGACGGCGGGCTCGATCGGCGCGAGAGGTTCGGCGATCGCCTCGGGAACGTCGAGCGTCGGCTGGATCTGCGCCATACCTAGGAGGCCCGCACGCGCGGATCGAGGATGAGATTGACGATGTCCATGATGAAGTTGGCGACGATCGGGCAGATCGCGAAGACGAGCAGGAGCGCCTGCGTCAGCGGATAGTCATTGCCAAGTGCCGCCTGCTGCAGCGTGTAGCCGGCGCCCGGATAGCTGAACACGAGCTCGATGAAGATGACCCCGCCGACCGCCGTCGCGAACTGCGGAGCGAAGCCGTTCAGCGGCGGCAGGATCGCGTTGCGGGCCGCGTACCGCGTCATCACACGCGTGTCTCGCAGGCCCTTGGCATGCCCCATCGCAACGTAGTCCTCACTGATCGTGTTGATCATGACGGTGCGCATGTTGAGCACCCACCCTCCGGCGTACGCGAGCACGATCGTGAGCGCGGGCAGGATGCCGTGCCGGACCGCGCCCGAGACGAACGGCCAGTTGAAGCCTGGTGTGGAGCCGTTGTCGTAGGCGTGGTTGATCGGGAACCAGCCGAGCTTCAGCCCGAGGAAGTAGACGACGATCAGCCCGGTGAAGTAGGCCGGGAATGCGCCGAGGGCCATGAAGACGGGGACGAACAGCGTGTCGACGCCCCCGCCGCGGCGCCACGCGGCGATCATGCCGATCATCGTTCCGAGCACGAACGCGATGAGGAAGGCGATTCCGACGAGCACGATCGAATACGGAAGCGTGCGCCCGACGACCTCGGACACCTTCGACGGGTAGTTCGACGTCGAGATGCCGAAGTTCATCGTCACGACGCGTTGCAGGTACTGCACGTAGGCGCTCCAGATCGACTGGTCGCCGCCGCCGAGCAGCTTGCGATACGTCTCGATGATCCCGGGGTTCGACTGAATCTGCGCCGGGCTCAGGTGCTGGAGGACGCCGCCGATCGGATCGCCCGGCATCAGCCGCGGCAGGAGGAACGTGATCGTCAGCGCCACCCACGTGGCGAAGACGTAAAAGCCGAGTCGACGAAGGATGAAGCGCATTGCTGGGCTTGGTTGGGCTTGACCCTATAACCGCCGCGGGCGGGACGCGCGTCCCGCCCGCAGCGGTCGGTGGAGGGTCGACTCAGCGTCCGATCACGCGCCGGCCTGGCCGCCGGGACAGATGCGCGTGAAGGACAGGATGTTGTCGGGTGCCGTGCTGAAGATCGGGTCGCCGTAGAAGTTCTTCGGCGACGTGAAGCAATGGAAGTACTTCGTGCTGTACGTCGACCAGCGAGGACCGACGAACAGCGGGACGATCGGCTGGACCTGCAGGAAGATCTTCGCCACCTGCGAGAACAGAGCCTGCTGCTTCTTGGGGTCAAGCGTCGACTTCCACTGGTTGAGGAGCGACGTGGCCTTGGCGTCGTAGATGTGCGCCCAGTTGCCGGTGTTCGTGGCGTCCTCACCCGACGGCGTGTACTTGAGCTGCGACAGGTTGCTGAGGAAGAAGCTGTACGGCGAGGCCTGCGAGGCGGTCTGCCACAGCAGGGTCGGGTTCTTCGTCGCCGACGCGTTCGGATACCACGAGTTCCAGTCCGGCTCGAGCTTCACGTTCGAGTCGATGCCGATGTCGCGCAGGTTCTTCGTGATGATCTGGTTCGACGCGACCCAGTCGGACCAACCCGAGATCACGTGGATGTCGAGGTTGACGTTGTTGCCCTTCGGATCGACCAGCGTGCTGCCCTTGTAGGTGAAGCCGGCGTCGGTCAGCATCTTCTTCGCCGCCGTCGGGTTGTACACGGCCGCCTTCTTCGCGAGCTCGTGGATCGCTCCCTTGTCCCACTTCGGGAAGATGTAGTCGAGCCCGAGCGCGTCGGTCGGCGGTGCGTAGCCGTACTCGCCGAGCTTCGAGACGTCGTTGCGGTTGATCGCGAGGCTGAGCGCCTTGCGGAACGCGGGGATGCTGTATGGGTACTTCGAGTCGTCGAAGACGAGCGACTGCCCGTACGCGGTCGTGGCATAGAACCAGTGGTAGTGCTTCGGGTCCTTCGATCCGTACGCCTTCGCGACGTTCGGGACGAAGTTGTGCGTCCAGTCGACCTGGCCGCTCTGGATCGCGAGGAGCGCCGCGTCGTTGGAGGTCGCCTGCGTGTACTCGAGGCACGGGATCTTCGGTGAGCCCGCCTTCCAGTAGTGCGGGTTCTTGTTGAAGACGTAGTCCTGAGCCGTGAAGCGCCCGACGACCGCGAACGGGCCGGAGCCCACCGGGCTCGCGTTCGTGAACGTCGCAGGGTCGGACACCTTCGACCAGATGTGCTGCGGGACGACGAACTGGAGGTTGAGGTTCGCCGCGATGAACTGCGAGTCGACGGTCTTCAGGTTGATCGCGACGGCGTACTTGCCCTTCGCCTTGACCGACGCGATGTTCGTGTCGGGTGAGGCGTAGCCGACCATGTCCATCGACTTGTCCTGCTTGCCCGCCGTCAGGCTGTAGACGACGTCGGCCGACGTGAGCGGCGTGCCGTCGGACCACCGCGCGTTGTGCACGAGATTCAACGTCAGCGTCTTGTTGCCGTTGCTCCACTTCCAGCTCTGCGCGAGCCACGGATAGGTGTGGCCTCCGCCGGCCACGCTCGAGATGATGAGCGGCTCGTAGAACGCGCCGCGCACGAACGCGCCGCTCGGGAGGCCCGTCGCGGTGTAGGGGTTGAAGTTCTTGACGAACGCCGGATCTCCCGACCCCGTCATCACGAGGCACTTGTGGCCCGCGGCGGCAGCCGCGGCTGACTTCGGCGCGGCAGGAGCCGACGCCGAGACGAGGAGGGCGGCGAGGGCCGCCGCAAGGCCGGCCGCGGCGAGGCCGCCGAGCCTGCGTCTGGAAGGTGTCTCACGTCGCATCGTGCAATCCTTTCTTGCCCTAGGGGCGGTGGAGGCGCGGGGGTGCCCGGCAACGTTTCCGGCGGTTGTTACCATGCCGCGGCCGCTCATGTCAAGGACAAATCGGTCTCCGGCGCGATTCTTGGAGAATTGGCTTCTGAAACGTTCCGGAACATGCTTCAATGCACGCCATGGTCGGTCCTGACGAGCGCGGGGGCAACGGGCGGCGTGGGCGGGCGACGATCCGAGAGATCGCCGACATCGCCGGCGTCTCGATCGCCACGGTCTCTCGCGTCGTCAACGGGCGGGGCGAAGTCTCGGACGAGACCCGCGAGCTCGTCCAGCGGGTCGTGCGCGAGCGTGGCTACTCGGCGAACCGCAGCGCTCGAGGGCTCTCGGCAGGCAAGACGGGGCTCATCGGCGGCACTGTCCCGATGGTCCACTATCCGTACTTCTCGAACCTCCTGGGCGGGGTGGCCGAAGCGCTCTACGAGCAGGACATGCGCCTCGTGCTCTGCCCGACGCTCCACGAGCACGAGCGCGAGGTGACGCTCCTCGACCGCCTGCTGCACGGAACCACCGACGGCGCGGTGATCATCCTCCCCGAGGAGTCGAGCGACGAGCTCGAGGACCTTCTGAACCACGGCTACCGGTTCGTGGTCGTCGACCCGCAGGTACCGCTGAACGAGCGCATCCCCGCGGTCTCCGCGGCGCACAGCGCAGGCGCCGACCAGGCGGTGAGGCATCTGCTGTCGCTCGGGCACCGCCGCATCGGCATCATCACCGGCCGGCGTGGAGGCAAGGCGACCGACGACCGGCGGCGCGGCTACTTCGCTGCACTGGCCGAGGCGGGGATCACCCCGGACCCCGCGCTCGAGGTGGAGTCGAACTTCGAGCTCCCCGGCGGCACCGCTGCGGCCGCGCGCTTGCTCGACCTTCCGGAGCCGCCTACGGCGATCTTCGCGTTCAACGACAACATGGCGATCGGCACCATCCGCGCTGCCCGCGTACGCGGCCTGCGCGTGCCGGAGGATCTCTCCGTCGTGGGCTTCGACGATCTCGACGAGGCGTCCATCGTCACGCCGGCCCTCACCACGATCCGGCAGCCGCTCGCCGAGATGGGTCGGATCGCCGTCAGCCTGCTCGTCCGCCTGCTCGACAATCAGCGCCTCGAGGCTCTGCACGTCGAGCTCGCGACACGCCTCATCGTGCGCGACTCGACGGCGCCCGTGCCCGCCTCGCGCGCTTGACAGCACGACGAGCGCGGCCGGTCGGTGCGCGCACTCGTGCGCAATGACCGTGTTGGCCGCGGAGGAAAACGCCGTCAGCGCCTGCGAACGCAGGCGGTCGGGTGGACGAGCCACCGCCGCGGACGGCCTCGCGGCGGCGGGCCTCAGCCCTCAGCCGACCGCCGCTTACCAGTAGCCGCCGTCGCTGAATCCGCCCGGCCGGAAGAAGAGCCCGAAGTAGGCCGAGAGGCTCACCAAGAGGATGAGAAGCGAGAAGAGCCGCACCTTGGTCACGTCACACACCTCCTTTCCGACCGTTAGAACCTGACGTCCTGGAGTGCCTCCGCCGCAGTGCGGTAGAGGTGAGCTGCAAGCCTGTCGTCGCCGCGCCGAGCGGCGAGGTCGCCGCGCGCGACCCACGCGGCGGCGCGGTGGCCGGCCGAGCCGAGCTGCGCGAGGCTGGCCTCGGCGGCCGTGAACGCCTCGTCGGCCTCGTCGAGCCTGTCCTGCTCGAGGAGCGCCCGGCCGAGAACGAGCCGCGCGCTGCCGACCTCGTCGAGGTAATCCTCGTTGCCGGCGGCCTCGAGGAGGCGCAGCGCGTGCCGCGCCTGCTCTTCGGCCTGCTCGACGTTGCCGGTTCGAAGATGGATCTGTGCGAGCGAGGACACCGCCTGCGCCGCGTCCGCGTCGCGCCCCGTCTCGAGGGCGATCCCGAACGCCTCCTTCAGGAGGCCGATCGCCTCGTCGGTCTTGCCGAGGAGGAAGTTCAGCCCGCCGAGGTTGTTCGTGAGCTGGCCGACATGCACCTTGTCGGCGAGCTCCTCGTACGCCGCGCGCGCCTTCTCCGCATAGTTCCGCGCGAGCACCCAGTGGCCCTCGCGATCGGCCACGAGCGACGCCTGGAAGTAGGCGGCGCCGATCGTGCGCGGGTCGTTCGCGTCCTCCGCGAGCTGGAGCGCGCGCTCGATGTCCTCGCGTGCAGCTTCGTAGTCGCGGTGGCGGCGCCAGCAGCGCGAGCGCCAGGAGAGGATGTTCGAGCGAAGCTGGTCGGACGGCAGCCCGGAGCGCTCCGCAAGGGCAAGCGCCTCGTTCAGGAGGCCGAGCGCGGTCTGCACGCTGTTCAGCTGGTAGCGGCAGACGCCGAGCGCGTAGAAGACCTCGGCGCGCTCGAGATCGGAGAAGGAGCTCGCCTCGACGACGCCGCGGGCCTCGTTCAGGAGCTCGAGCGCCTGGCGCAGCGCCCCGAGGCGCATCTGCGTGCGGCCGGCGCCGACGAGCGCCCGCACCGTGAGCTCGGGCACGCCTGTGGCGCGCGCCGCCGGGACGAGCAGGTCGTACTCCGCGGCCGCGTCGTCGTTCGACTCCGCCTTGATCAGGGCCTCGGCGCGGGCGAGCGCGCCCTCGAGGCGCCCGCGCTCGTCGGTCGCGACCCCGTTCGCGAGGAAGCCGGGGTCGACGCCGAGCCGTGCTGCGAGCCACTCGACGGTCTCGCGGGTGGGCCGGGTCTTGCCGCGCTCGATCTGAGACACGTACTCCTTCGAGAACCGCTCCGCTGCCAGGTCGCTCTGCGTCAGGCCGGCGGCCACGCGGAGCTGGCGGAGGCGCTCGCCGAGGCGAAGCCCGCTCGAGGCGGAAGCGCGGCCGGTGCTGAGGGCGGTGTCCTGGGTCATCGCGGCAGTCGAGGCTGAAGTGAACCTCACGCTTCACCAAACCGCAAGTCGGTTCCACGGGCCTCCCCCAAAAGGGTCATGTTCATGCGAAAATTCAGTGAAGTAGCAGACCGAAGATCACTTGACTGAGCTACTTGACTGGTCGGGACACGGCGCCTATAGTCAGGCCACCTTGCAACCCGGCCGGACGCCAGGCGTCGGTTTGCAGGGGGCGCACCGAACACAGCCGGAGCGGGTAGGAAGCGCGGCTGGGCCGCAGAGCCGAGCTTTCGAAGCCCGATCAGGATGGGTAGCGCCTCACGAGAAGGGCCCCGGAGCCGCAGCCGGGGCCCTTCTCTTTGGTGCTCGCGGCTACCGCCGCTCGCAGGGGGCTGGTCGCAGGAACGCCGCGGTGGGGTGGCTCCGGGCCAGAGCGCGGTCTGGCCCTCCGCCATGCGGGATGGCTCCCCTCCAAGGACGCCTTTTCTTTCTTAGGAGGTCAGCCAGTCGAGGCGGGCTTGGCGGATCTCGTGGACTTCGTCTTCGTTCAGAAGGCCGATCCTTCTGCCGACCATACCGAGGACGCCGCCGGCCAGGAACGTCCAGGCTTCGGCGTCGGCGTTCCGTCCGGGGTGCAGGACGCCTTCCTCCTGGCCGCGGCGGATGACCGACGCGACGAAGTCGTGCACCTCGCGCATGTGGCGGCGCAGCTCGCGGCGAAGCGCAGGGTCCTCGTTCGCCTCGGAGAGGGCCTGCACCCAGAGCTCCGCCATCTGGAACTTGCAGTCCCGGATCGTGACGTGGTCGCG
>DASSGL010000219.1:0-7730 GCA_035693525.1 Gaiellaceae bacterium
TCGCGAAAGCCCTCGGTAGTGATCAACCCGGTCACGACACCCCTGCGTTCGGTGAGCGCGTTGATCACGAGGGTCGTTCCGTGGGCGAGATGAACGATCTCGGCGAGCGAGACCCCGCCCTTCGCGAGCACGTCCATCACGCCCCGCTCGAAGTCGGGCGGCGTCGTGTCCGACTTGGCCGTGACGATCCGCTGAGCGCCGGTCTCGGGGTCGGTGAAGAAGTACACGAGGTCGGTGAACGTCCCACCGACGTCGGTCGCCGCGCGGATCGTCGTCATGCGTCGACTCCGAGCGGCGTCTCGAGCCCGATGGCAGCCTGCGTGAGGACCTCTGCGCCGTGCTCGCGGACGACGACGTCGTCCTCTATCCGGATGCCGCCCCAGCCGGTGATGTAGATGCCCGGTTCGACGGTCAGGACCATCCCGGGCTCGAACGGCTCGTCGTTCGTCGCGGTCACGTACGGCGGCTCGTGCGTCTCGAGGCCGAGGCCGTGCCCCGTGCGATGGATGAAGTTGGGCCCGTAGCCGGCCTCGGCGATCACGCTCCGGGCCGCGTCGTCGACCGTGCGGGCGGGCGCCCCCGCCCGGACGGCCTCGATGCCGGCCCGCTGCGCAGCGTGGACGAGCTCGAAGGCGTCGCGCTGCCGCTCGTCGGGGGAGCCGCCGACCACGAACGTCCGCGTGATGTCGGCCGAATACCCGTTGACGGTGACGCCGATGTCGACGATCAGCAGGTCGCCGTCGGCGAGTGGCGCCGAGCCGGGCTGACCGTGCGGCAGCGCGGATCGTGCCCCGGTCAGGATCAGCGGCTCGAACGCAGCCGCGTCGCCGCCCTCCGCCCGGAGGCGGATCGAGCACTCCGCCGCGAGCTCGCCCTCGGTCACGCGCGCCTCGGCGAGCGCGCCGATGTGTTCGACGACCCGGTCGACGATCGCTGCTGCCTTGCGGATCGAGGCGATCTCGTCCTCCGACTTCACGACACGGAGTCGTGCAAGCAGCTCGTCGCAGCCCGAGTACGCCGCTGACGGCGTCGCCGCCGCCGCGAGCTCGGCGTTGGCGACGGACAGGTAGCGCTTCTCGATGCCGATGCGTTCCCCGGCGCCCGCGAGAGCGCGCGCAAGCGCGTCGGCCGGGCCGTCTTCGTCGCGCCACACGAGCAACTCGACCTGTCCGCCGGTTGCGGTCCGCGCGGCCTCCTCCTCGAGCGACGGGCAGACGAGTCGCAGGCCGCCCGACCGCGGCACGACGAGGGCGACGAGGCGCTCGTGCGGATTGACGTGGAAGCCGCAGACGTAGGCGAGGTTCGGGGGCGCTGCCAGGAGAAGCGCGTCCAGCCGCGCCTCCTCGATCGCCGCCTGTACGCGTGACGAGCGGTCGTTCATAGTCCTCCTCCATGGTCCGAAGCGTGCTTCACCTGCGGGCGCGGAGCGGTCGGCGCGATGACGTCGTGGCGCTCTTTGCGCGGCTCGAGGTCCTGCGCGAGGCGAGCGCCGTCTCCGGCTTCGTCGCCGCGGAGCTTCAGGTCGCCGCGGACGACTCCGACGAGCTGCTCGTCACGGCGACGTGGAAGAGCGCGGCCGCGTACGACGCGTGGCTCGGGAGCCCCGTCCGTGAACGGATGCGGCCCGCGCTCGAGGAGCTGCTCGCCGAGCCGCCGGCCGGACGGGTGTACGAGCTCGTGCAGACGCTCCAATAGTTTCACGAGGCGAGCGCCTCCGATCGGGGCTCCGGCACGCGGCCGCTGAACCAGCCGGTGCAGCGGACGAGGTGCTCGGCGTCCGCGGTGGCCAACTCGAGCGGGGCTTCGCACTCCGCGGCCGCCCACGGACACCGGCCCGCGAACCGGCAGCCTTGTGGTGGGTCGAGCGGCGAGTACGGCTCGCCTTTCGGGACCGTCCGCACTCGGCGCTCCGCCGGGGAGTCGACGGGCACCGAGTCGAGCAACGCCCTCGTGTAGGGATGGAGCGGCTTTTCGAAGAGCGTGGCGGTCGGCGCCTCCTCGACGATCTGCCCCGCGTACATGACGAGCACTCGATCCGCGAGATGGCGTACGACTCCGAGGTCGTGAGTGATGAACAGGTAGGTGAGGCCGATCTCGCGCTGCAGGTCGTTGAGCAGGTTGAGGATCTGGGCCTGCACCGACACGTCGAGCGCGGAGGTCGGCTCGTCGAGGACCAGGAGTGACGGCTCGGTGGCGAGGGAGCGCGCGATGCAGACGCGCTGGCGCTGCCCACCCGAGAGCTGATGGGGATAGCGGCGAGCGTGGTCGGGCGTAAGGCCGACGAGCTCGAGCAGCTCCGCGACACGGGCCTGTGCGGCGCGCCCCGTGGCGAGGCCGTGCTTCTCGACCGGCTCCCGCAACGTGGCCTCGACGGAGCGGCGCGGGTTCAGCGACTCCGTCGGATCCTGGAAGACGATCTGGATCCGCCGTCGCAGAGGCCGTAGCCCGCGCACGTTCTGGGCCGTGAGGTCCTCGCCGTCGAAGAGCACGCGGCCCCGCGTCGGCTCCTCGAGCCGCAGGATGCAAAGCGCCGTCGTCGACTTCCCGCTGCCGCTCTCCCCGACGAGGGCGACCGTCTCGCCGCGCTGGATGTCGAACGAGACGCCGTCCACGGCGTGCAGAACGCCGCGACGGCCTCCGACGCGAACGCGGTACTCCTTGGCGAGGCCCTCGACTCTCAGGATGGCGTCGCTCACGCCGCGTCCTCTCCCAGCTGCTCGGCGTAGTGGCAACGCGACTCGTGGGCGGCGTCGAGCCTGCGCAGCGTCGGCGCCTCCAGCCGGCAACGCTCGTCGCCGAGGAAGCAGCGTGGGTGAAAGCGGCAGCCCGTCGGCAGGTCGTGCAGGTCGGCGACGCGTCCCCGAATGTCGGACAGGCGTTCCTCGACCGCGGAGATTCGCGGCCGGGCGCCGAGGAGCCCCACCGTGTACGGGTGCCGTGGCTGGGAGAAGATCTCGTGGGCCGGGGCGGTCTCGACGATCTCGCCCGCGTACATCACGGCGACACGGTCGCAGACCTCGGCGACGACGCTCAAGTTGTGCGTGATCAGCAGGATGGTCAGGCCGAATCGATCGCGGAGCGAGGCGAGCAGCCGGACGATCTGGATTTGAATGGTCACGTCGAGCGCCGTCGTCGGCTCATCGGCGATCAGCAGCTTCGGCGAGCACGCGAGCGCGAGGGCGATCATCGCGCGCTGCGCCATCCCGCCCGACAGCTCGTGCGGATACGCGCGGTAGACGCGCTCCGGCGCGGGCAGCCCGACAGCCCGCAGCAGCTCGAGGGCGCGCGTCTTCGCCTCACGTCGGGAACCGCCCTCGTGGGTTCGGTAGATCTCCTGCAACACCGAGCCGACACGAGCGACGGGATCGAGGAAGCCGCGCGGGTCCTGGAAGATCATCGAGATCTCCTTTCCCCGGACCCGGCGCATCTGCTTCTCCGACAGAGCGAGCAGGTCGCGCCCCTCGAGCCGGACTTCGCCGCCGACCACGCGGCCGGGCGGTCGCACGAGCCGTGCGATCGAGTACGCGGTCACGGACTTCCCGGAGCCCGACTCACCCACGAGCCCCAGGATCTCACCGCGGCCGATCTCGAGGTCGAGCCCGTCGAGCACCTTCGCGGTTCCTCGAGGCGTCTCGAACCATGTCGCGAGCCCGCGCACCTCCAGGAGCGGCTCTGCCGTCATCTGCGCCTCGGGTCGAGGACGTCCTGGAGGCCGTCGCCGATCAGGTTGAAACCCATCACCGTGAGTGCGATCGCCGTACCGGGGAAGAACGTGATCCACCACTGGCCGGACACGATGTACTGGAGGCCCATGTTGATCATCACGCCCCATTCGGGTTTCGGCACGCGAACGCCGAGACCGAGGAAGGAGAGCCCGGCCGCCTCGAGGATCGCGTAGCCGGCCTGGAGCGTCGACTGGACGAAGATCGGCGCCAACGAGTTCGGCAGAACGTGCACGAACAGAACCCGTCTCCGCGAGAGCCCGAGGGCGGTGGCTGCACGCACGTACTGCGCCTCGCGCACTGTCAGCACGCGCGCACGAAGCAGCCGGGCATAGACCGGCACGTTCACGAAGGCGATGGCGAGAATCAGATTCGGCAGGCTCGGCCCGAGCGCCGCCACGACGCCGAGAGCGAGGATGAAGCTCGGGAACGCCGAGAGCATGTCCATGACGCGCATCACCACCTCGTCGACGACCCGACCGAGGAATCCGCTGACTGCGCCGATCGCACAGCCGACGACGAGGGCGATCGCAACGGCGCCGAACGCGATCAGGAGGTCGATCCGAGCGCCGTAGAGGACGCGCGAGAAGACGTCGAAGCCGATCGAGTCGGTGCCGAACAGATGCGAGAGCGACGGCGGCTGCAGCGTCTCGGCAGGGTTACCCTGCATCGGCGGATATGGCGCGATGAGCGGTGCAAAGATCGCGCACAGCCCGACGAGGACTACGATCACGAGTCCCGCGAGCGTGACGCGGTTCCGTCGCAGGCGACGCCAACCGACGACGAGCGGGCGCTCCTCGCGGATGGGCGGTAGCGCCGCGTCGAGCATCAGTACTTCACCCGCGGGTCCAGCGCCAGATAGAGCAGGTCGAGCAGCAGGAAGACGATCACGTACATGGTCGTCGCGTACAGGATGAAGCCTTGGATAGCCGGGAAGTCACTCGAGCCGATCGAGTTGTAGACGTAGAGCCCCATTCCCGGCCACGAGAAGATCGTCTCGACGAGCACCGAACCTCCGAGCAGGTAGCCGTAGACGATGGCGATCATCGTCAGCACCGGTAGCATCGCGTTCTTCAGCGCATGGCGAAGCACGATGCTCGACGGCTTCGCTCCCAGTGCGCGCAGCGCGACGCTCGGCGGGGCGTCGAGCGCTTCGATCATCCCCTGGCGCGTGATTCGCATGATCGGCGCCATCACGGAGAAGCCGAGCACGAACGCCGGCAGCCAGATCGCCGCGAAGGCCGACCGGAAGGCGGCCCAATTGCCGGTCAGCACCGAGTCGACGAGGTACAGCCCCGTGATGTGGTGCGGGGCCCCGACCTGCGGGTCGATCCGCCCGAACGGCGGCGACGCCACGTGCCACTTGTAGAAGAGGAGCAGCGAGAGCATCAACCCCGACCAGAAGACCGGTATCGAGATTCCGGCGATGCCGATCACGCGCGATAGACCGTCCAGCCAGGAGTTCCGCCTCAGGGCGGCGAGGATCCCGAGGGGGACACCGACGAGCACCGAGAAGAGCAGCGCGGTCGTGGTGAGCTCGAACGTGGCCGAGAAGCGGCGCGAGAGCTCGCCGGCCACGGACTGCCCCGAGACGATCGAGGTTCCGAGATTGCCGTGCAGCAGCCCACCGACGTAGTGCACGTACTGGATGTAGAACGGCTCGTCGAGGAAGTAGGCGTGGCGGAGCTCGGCCTTCCGGGCCGCGCTGACGTACGGGCCGGCGATCAGCGAGATCGGATCGCCGGGGATGATTCGCGTCAGCGCGAAGGTGATGAACGTGACCCCGAGGAGGACCGGGACGAGCAGCAGGATGCGCCGGCCTGCATAGAAGCCGAGCTTCATCCTGCTGCTCGCGTCGTCCCGAGCACTAGGTCTTGCTGAAGTACTGGTAGCGGAGGAACAGGTCGGTCGGGTAGTAGACGAGGCCCTTGACGTTCTTCCCCGTCACGTACACCTGCGGCGGCTGGAAGAGGAAGATCCAAGGTGCGTCCTCCACGATGATCTTCTGCGCCTGCAGCACCGCCGCCTTTCGCTTCGGATCGTTGAGCGGAGCGTTCACCCACGTGTTGACGAGCTTCTGCACCTTCGGATTCAGGTAGTTCCCGTAGGTGCAGCAGCTCTGGTCGTACAGCCAGTAGAGGTGATAGAGCGGATCGTTGTTGATCGAGATCCACGACGTGGACGAGAACCAGAACGGGTGCTTCTTGGCCTGCAGCTGCGCCGTGAACGCCGCGGAGGGCTGTTTGTTGATCGACACGCTGATGCCGATCTTCTGCAGGCCCTGCTGGATCCACGATGCGGTCTGCTCGTCGATCGCGTTGCCGGTCTGGATGTCGAGCTGCGTCGAGAAGCCCTTCGGGTGCCCGGCCTTCGCGAGCAGGGACTTCGCCTTGGCGTAGTCGGTGTTGTAGTGCCAGTAGGCGAAGCTGCTGTCCGGCGTGCCGGCCGGAATCGGGCTCTTCAGCTGCGTGCCTTGCCCGTGCAGGACCTGCTGCATGATCGTCTGGTACGGGATCGCGTAGAGGACCGCCTGGCGGACGAGCTTGTTGTCGAACGGCTTCTTCGTCACGTCGAAGCCTGCGAACGCGACTTCACGGGTCGGGACGGAGACGACGTTCAGGTTCGAGGCCTTCCGCAGCGACGGCACGTCCTTCAGCGGGATGCCGAGCGCCAGGTCGACCTTGCCGGACTTGACCAGCAGCTCGCGCTGCTGGGCGTCCGGGATGACCTGGAACTGCACCGTCTTCGTGGCGACGGGCTCCCAGAAGTCCGGGTTGGCCGCCAGCGTCCACCCCGACCCGACGTTCCAGTCCTTGAGCAAGTACGGGCCTGACTCGGCCGTGTGCGTCTTGAAGTACCCCTGAGCGGTCGGATCGGCAGACGTGGCATGTGCCTTGACGATCGCCGGGTTCATGATCGCCGAGCCGTAGAACATGGCCATGTTGCCGAAGAGCAGGCTCGTCGGCTTCGGGAGCGTGAAGCGCACGTGGTGGTCGTCGAGCGCGTCGACCTGATCCTTCGTGGTGAGGCCCACCATCGAGAAGAGGAACGAGCCGACCGCCTTCACGTCGAAGCAGCGGTCGAGGCTGAGCTTGACTGCGTTCGCGTCGATCGGGGTTCCGTCGGGGAACTTGATCCCGTTGCGGATGGTGAAGACGATCTCCTTCCTGTTCTTGCTCCACTTCCAGCCCGATGCCACCTGACCGCGGAACTTGGTCGATTGTGCGAATCGCGCGCCGTTGTGCGTTCCGTCCAGCTGGAACGTCGCCGGAATCGCGTAGAGGTTGGTGAGGATGTCGCCGGTCACCTGGTCGGCGCTCGAGGTGTAGGGGTCGAGGTTCTGCATGTCGCCGGAGTTGGCGACGATCAGCGTGGCGCCGGCGGCGCGGCGGTGGGCGATCCATGACGCGCTCGGACGCGCGTAGCCGCTTCCGGTCAGCGCGCCGCCCGCGGCCAGCACGCCGCCCGCGACCGCGCCCTTCAGCAGGACGTCGCGCCGCGTGAGCGGACGCTCCCACGCGGCTGACTCCTGGCTATCGCTCATCTCTCCTCCTTTTGCGTTGGCCCCTTCAGCACGGACTCGGCGTAAGCACCCAGAGAACGCGGATCGGTAGCCGAGCATCCTGACAGCGGCGATTGATCTGGGCCGGAGAAACCGGCTCCGGATGTGACTGCGGGAAGAGCGGGCTCATCTCGACGCTGAGGGCGACGGCAGTCGCGTGCAGCGAGGTGAGCGGGAGCGACGACCGGCCCCGCTCGACGAGCGAGAGGAAGCTGATCGAGAATTCGGCGGCGCGGCCCAGATCACGCAACGAGCGGCCCTGGTCACTCAGGCCGCGAATCGTCGAGCCGATCTCGGTCAGCTGTCCCCGAGCGTCGCGCCGGCGTCGTTCGGGGCTCGATACTGCACTAGCCACTCCCGTCGACGTGGTGGATCGTTCTACCACGCTGAACGTCGTTCCGCAACGACGCACATGAAGGATCGGCGCTCGCGCGTTACTTGCTGCC
>DASSGL010000220.1:0-2150 GCA_035693525.1 Gaiellaceae bacterium
GTCGTCCGCGCCGAATACCAAGACGAGTCGCGGTTCGCCGTACGCGCCGCCGCGTGGGCGAACGCAACGGGACCGAGCGTCCGCGAGCTCGCATTTGCGGCTGTCTCAGAGACACGTCCTCGGCGGGTGCTCGAGGTCGGCTGTGGCCGAGGAGAGCTCGCTGCGCGCATCGCGGACGAGCTCGGCGCGGAAGTCGTGGCGATCGACCAGTCGCAGCGCATGGTCGCGCTGTCGCGCGCCCTCGGCGTCGACGCACGACTCGGCGACGTGCAGCATCTCCCGTTCGACGACTCGTCCTTCGACTGCGCTCCTGCGGCGTGGATGCTCTACCACGTGCCCGACGTCGACCGGGCACTCGCGGAGCTCGCGCGCGTGCTCACTCCGGACGGCCGCTTGGTCGCGGTGACGAACAGCGAGGACAACTTGCCGGAGCTCTGGCACTCCTTGGGCGGCGACGAGCACAGGGTGCACGCATTCAGCGTCGAGAACGCCGAGCCGCAGCTCGCGCGTCACTTCGGCCGCATCGACCGCCGTGACGCCAACGGGACGGTCACGTTCCCGAATTGGGAGGCGGCGCGCCGTTACGTCGAGAGCTCCGTCACTCGCAGCCGGCTCGCCGATGCCCTGCCGCGCTTCGACGGCCCGCTCGTCTGCACCCGGCTCGTATCGGTCTTCGTCGCCGAGGAGCCGCTGTGATCAGGGCGGTCGAGCTGATCGAGCGCAAGCGGGACGGGAAGGAGCTGCCGGGTGAGGAGCTCGCAGACCTCGTGCTCTCGTACACGCGCGGCGAGGTCCCCGACTATCAGATCTCGGCCTTCCTCATGGCCGTGTACTTCCAGGGGCTTTCGAGCGCGGAGACGTTCGCGCTCACGGACGCGATGGTGCGGAGCGGCGAGACGATCGACCTGGGCGGAGCGCTCGGGCGTCGCGTCGTCGACAAGCACTCGACGGGCGGCGTAGGGGACAAGACGACGCTCGCCGTCGGTCCGATCGTGGCAGCGTGCGGCGTGCCGTTCGGCAAGATGAGCGGCCGCGGGCTCGGCCACACGGGTGGGACGCTCGACAAGCTCGAGGCGATCCCGGGCTTCTCGGTCGATCTGACGACCGAGGCGTTCATCGAGCAGGTGCGTGAGGTGGGCCTCGCGATCGTCGGCCAGACGGCCGACCTCGTGCCGGCCGACAAGAAGCTCTACGGCCTGCGCGACGTGACGGCGACCGTGGACAACGTCTCCCTGATCGCCGCGAGCATCATGTCGAAGAAGATCGCCGCCGGCGCCGACGCGATCGTGCTCGACGTCAAGGTCGGTGACGGCGCGTTCATGAAGACGCTCCCGGACGGGCAGGTGCTCGCGGAGACCATGCTCGCGCTCGGCCGCCGCGCCGGCCGCGACGTCGTGTGCGTGCTGACCGACATGGACCAGCCGCTCGGGGCCGCGGTCGGGAACGCGCTCGAGGTGCACGAGGCCGCCGCGACCCTGCGCGGAGCCGGGCCGCCGGACTTCACCGAGCTCGTCCTCGACTCGAGTGCGCACCTGCTCGCGCTCTCCGACCTCGGCGTCGACGCGGCGGAGGGACGGCGGCGCGCGGAGGCGGCCGTCGCCGACGGCTCCGCAACGGCCGCGTACGAGCGCTGGGTGCGGGCACAGGGCGGCGACCCCGACGAGGCGGCGCTGCCGAAGGCGCCGTTCGTGGGCGAGGTCTTCGCCTCGCGCAACGGCTACGTCCGCGGGCTCGCCGCGCACGCCATCGGCGTCGCCGCGCTCCACCTCGGCGCGGGCCGGCTCGCGAAGGATGATGCCGTCGACCACTCGGTCGGCATCGTCTGCCGCAGGAAGCGCGGCGACGCCGTCGAGGAGGGAGAGCCGCTCGCCGAGGTGCACGCTCGCGACGAGGCGAGCGCGAACGAGGCCGCAGCCGAGGTGCTCGCGGCGTACGAGCTCGGGGACGAGCCGCCTCGGCCTCGATCGATCGTGCTCGACACGATCGGGTAGCGCAGGGGCAGCCGGGGCAGGCGTTCCGAAGCGGTGCCAGACACCGCCTGCGGCGGAGTCAGACACCGCGCGGGAGTGAGGCACCAGCCCTAGTACCCTGGCCCGATGCCCGAGCTGCCCGAGGTCGAGACGGTCCGGACGCAGATTGCGCCGGTCCTC
>DASSGL010000221.1:0-14132 GCA_035693525.1 Gaiellaceae bacterium
GTCGGCCGTGAACGCGACCTCGATGCGCGCCGTGAACTACGCGAGCGCGCTGGACGTCGACGACGTCCGCGGCGTGCACTTCGCGTTCAGCGCGGAGGAGGCCAAGGAGATCAAGGCGGAGTGGCTGCGCTCCGGCCCGCGCATCCCGCTGGAGGTCGACGATGCGCCGTACCGCGACATCGGCGGGCCGCTCCTCACCTATCTGCGCGAGCTGACGGCGGAGGAGGGCACGGAGGTGCTCGTACTGATGCCGGAGCTCATCTTCCGCGGCTGGCGGCGGGTGCTGCACAACCAGCGGGCGCTCTACGTGAAGCGGCTGCTGCTCTTCGAGCCGAACGTGATCCTCGCGTCGGTTCCCTACCAGTTGCTGCGGTGAGCAGAGCCTACGGAGCGTTGGCGAGCGTCGGCGCCGTCGTAGTGGTCACCGGGGCGATCGAGCTTCTGAAGCCGCACGTACCGGTCCTCGGTCTCGGCGTCCTCTACATCCTCGCGGTTCTGCCGATCGCGATCGTCTGGGGAGTCGGGCTTGCCGTCGCGGTGGCGGTCGCCTCGATGTTGGCGTTCAACTTCTTCTTCCTGCCGCCCCTGCACACCCTGACGCTCGCGGACTCCCGTAACTGGTTCGCGCTTGCCGTGTTTCTCGTCAGCGCGGTTGTGGTCAGCGAGCTCGCGGCGCGTTCGCGGCGGCAGGCACGGGAGTCCGCGTTGCTTGCCAGGATCGCGACCTCGCTGCTCGAGCACGGGAATGTGAGCAGGGAGCTCGAGCGGATCGCGGCGGAGACGGCGCAGGCGCTTCAGGTCGAGGATGCGAGGATCGAGCTCGGCTCGATTCCGACGTCCCCCGGCGCTCGCGTGTCGTATCCGCTCGCGGCCGCCGAGCGGCGGGTCGGGACGATCTATCTGGAACGGCCCCGGCAGGGCAGCGCGCGGGTGCGCCGCCGGCTTCTGCCCGCGCTCGCGTCGTTGCTGGGGGTCGCGATCGATCGTGAGCGTCTTGCCCGGGAGGCGTTGGAGGCGGAGGCGTTGCGGCGCAGTGACGCGATGAAGACGGCGTTGCTGAGAGCCGTCAGTCACGATCTGCGCTCGCCGTTGATGGCGATCCTGACCTCGGCGGGCGCGCTTGCGCACGGCGAGCTCTCGCTCGATCGTGCCGACCGTCGCGACCTGACGGAGACCATTTTGGGCGAGGCCGAGCGGCTCGATCGTCTCGTGAGCAACCTGCTCGACCTGTCTCGACTCGAGGCCGGAGCGGCGGTGCCGGAGCCCGGGCGGTGGGCGGTCGAGGATCTCGTGTTGCAGGCGATCGACGCGGTCGAGGCCGCGGGCGATCGGCTCGAGGTCTCGTTTCCCGAGGAGGAGTCGGCGACGGTTCGCGTCGATCTGCATCAGGTCGAGCGGGTGCTGGCGAATCTGATCGAGAACGCACTGCACTACTCGCCGCCGTCCGAGCGTGTGCGCGTCCAGGTGAGCGAGACGGCGTTGGAGGCACTGGTGCGCGTGATCGACCGTGGGCCGGGGATCGCTCCGGGCGAGGTCACCCGGATCTTCGAGCCCTTCCAGCGCGGCTCGCGCGGGAGCGAGGTGCGGGGTGCCGGCCTGGGGCTCGCCATCGCGCGTGGCTTCGCCGAAGCAAATGGGGGGCGGGTGTGGGCCGAGTCACGGGAGGGACAGGGTGCGACGTTCGTGGTTGCGCTTCCCCTTGCCCTCGCAGCTGCGGAGGTAGCAGCGTGAGCAGCGGCGCGAAGGTGCTCGTCGTCGACGACGAGCAGCAGATCCTGCGCGCGCTGCGCACGAGCCTGCGCGGCGCCGGCTACGAGGTCGAGACCGCCGATTCGGTCGAGACTGCGCTCACGGCGGCGGCGATGCGTCCACCGGAGGCGGTGATCCTCGATCTCGTCTTGCCGGACGGCGCCGGGACGGAGGTCGCCCGTGAGCTGCGTACATGGAGCTCGGCCCCGGTGATCGTGCTCTCGGCTGTCGGCGAGGAACGGGAGAAGGTGGCTGCGCTCGATGCCGGCGCCGACGACTACGTGACGAAGCCGGTCGGGATCGACGAGCTGCTTGCGCGTTTGCGAGCCGTGCTTCGACGGACGGCCCCGTCGGGCGAGCCTGTGATCACGATCGGTGAGCTCGTCGTCGACCTGGCGAAGAAGTCGGTCACCGTCGCCGGGAAGCCGGTGCATCTGACGCCTCATCAGTTCGATCTCCTCCGGGTCTTCGCCCTGAACGGAGGGAAGCTGCTGACGCACCGGATGCTCTTGCAGGAGGTGTGGGGGCCGGGTTACGGGAACGAGTCGAATTTGCTGCACGTGAACATCTCGCAGCTTCGGCGGAAGATCGAGCCCGACCGCGCACACCCCCGGTATCTCCTTACCGAGCCGGGCGCGGGTTACCGGCTCGACTCGCCGCCTGGCGGTAACCCCTAGCGGCCGCCCACCCGCTAGTGGGGGTCGCGGACGGGGGATTTCCACAAAGACGTATGCACACTCGTGAGCAACCCTTGCGTAGTGACGTCGCCGACAAACCCACAGACTTTCTTCAGGCCAAGGCACGCAAGCTTCAGGCGGGTCACAGGCCGCTCCACCTAACGTCGCTGCCATGTACGACATCGCCTCGCTCGCGATCGCCGCCGCCTGTTTCCTCGTGATCTATCTCCTGCTGTACGTGCTGGAGCGCGTCTAGTGTCGGCCGCGGACGCCTTCGGGCTCGCGGTCTCGATCGCGGTGCTCGCGTACCTCGTCTACGCGCTCTTTCGCGGAGAACGCTTGTAGATGAACGGCCAGGGCATCGGCCAGATCCTCGTCTGGTGCGCGGTCCTGATCGCGCTCGCCTACCCACTCGGGCTCTACATGGCCCGGGTCTACATGGGCGACCGGTTCCTCGTCGCCGGCTGGGCGGGCTGGCTCCGGTGGACCGAGCGCGGCTTCTATCGGCTGATTCGCACCGACCCGAAGCGAGAGCGGGACTGGAAGGCATACGCGAAGACGCTTCTCATCTTCATGGTCCTGTTCTGGCTCGTCGTGTACGGGATCCAGCGGCTGCAAGCCCACCTGTTCCTGAACCCCGATCACCTGCAGGCGGTGCCGTCGCACATCGCCCTGAACACCGCCTCCAGCTTCATCACGAACACGAACTGGCAGTTCTACGCGGGCGAGTCGACGATGTCCTACCTGACCCAGATCACCGCGCTGGCCGTGCAGCAGTTCGTCTCGGCCGCGGTCGGGATGGCCGTGCTGGCAGCTGTGGTGCGAGGACTGGCCCGCCGCTCGACCAAGGAGCTCGGCAACTTCTGGGTCGACTTTTACCGCTCGATGGTCTACATCCTGCTGCCGCTCTCGCTCGTCCTCGCGGTCATCCTCGTCTCGCAAGGCGTCCCGCAGACCTTCGGCGGACACGTGAGCGCCAGGACCCTCGAGGGAGTCGCGCAGACGATCTCGCGCGGCCCGGTGGCGCTGATGATCGCGATCAAGCAACTCGGGACGAACGGCGGCGGCTTCTTCAACTCGAACTCCGCGGTGCCGTTCGAGAACCCGAACGGGCTGACGAACTTCTTCGAGTCGATCTCGATCCTCCTGATCCCGGCCGCGCAGATCTTCATGTTCGGGAAGATGGTTCTCGCGCGCCGCCACGCATGGGTCGTGTTCAGCGCCATGTTCGCGCTGTTCCTGGTCGGCGTCGCGATCGCACTCCCGTCGGAGCAGCACGGTTCGCAGGTGCTGCGCGCATCCGGCGTGAACATCACGCAGGGGCACGGCCAGTCGGGCGGCAACATGTCCGACAAGGAGGTCCGCTTCGGAATCGCGAACAGTGCGCTCTGGGCGACCGCGACGACCGACGCCTCGAACGGTTCGGTGAACGGGGGCCACGATGCGTACACGCCCGCGGGCGGCGCGGTCCCGCTCGTGAACATCTTCGTGGGGGAGGTGATCTTCGGCGGGGTCGGTTCAGGGATGTACGGGCTGTTCTTCTACATCGTGATCGCGGTGTTCGTGGCAGGCCTGATGGTCGGCCGAACTCCGGAGTACCTGGGCAAGAAGATCGAGGCCCGGGAGATCAAGTACGCCGCGGTAGGCGCGCTCTTCGTGCCGACGATGGCTCTCGCGCTGACTGCTGCCTCCGTGGTGACGCACGCAGGTCTCGCCTCCGTGTTCAACCCAGGCGCGCACGGGTTCACCGAGGCGCTCTACGCCTATACCTCCCAGTCGAACAACAACGGCAGCGCGTTTGCCGGCTACGGAGCCACGAGCTTCTCCGCGTCGCTCGGGGCGGTCGCGATGCTGTTCGGCCGCTTCGCGCCGGCGCTCGCAGCGCTCGCACTCGCCGGCTCGCTTGCAGGGAAGAAAACTGCGCCTGCCTCCGCCGGCACCTTCCGCACCGATGGACCGACCTTCGCCGTCCTGCTCATCGGCGTGATCGTGCTCACGGCCGGTCTCATGGTCTTCCCGGCCCTCACCCTCGGCCCGATCGTCGAAGGGTTGGCCCACTGATGGTGCGCGACCTCAGGGCGTCAGTCGTCGCCGTGGTCGTCGTGACGGCCCTGTTCGGGCTCGGGCTGCCGGCGCTCTTCACGGGCTTCTCGCAGCTGGCGTTCAAGCATCAGGCGAACGGCAGCCTGATCACCGAGAACGGCAGGACCGTCGGGTCACGGCTGGTGGCCCAGGCGTTCACGAAGCCGCAGTACTTCCACGAGCGGCCGTCCGCGACCTCCCCCGCCTACAACGGCGGCGGCACGACCTTCGCGAACCTCGGCCCGACGAACCCCGACCTCGCGAAAGGGGTCAAGCAGCAAGCCGCCGCGATCCTGAAGCTCGAGCGGCCGTACAACCCGGGCCTCACGATCCACCAGATCCCCGTCGACGCGGTCACCACCTCCGGCTCGGGCGTCGACCCCGACGTCTCGCCCGCGTACGCGCAACTGCAGGCCCACCGCGTGGCCGCCGTCCGTCACCTGCCCTTGCCGACAGTGCAGCGGCTGATCTCACAGCACACCGACGGACGGTCGCTCGGCTTCCTGGGCGAGCCGGGCGTGAACGTCCTCGAGCTGAACGTGGCACTCGACAAGGAGACGAAGTAGATGGCACGCAGGTCGACGAGCGTCTTCTCGCGCGAGCTCGTCCTCGCGGCGGTCAGGGATTCGTTCCCGAAGCTCGACCCGCGTCTGCAGGTGAGGAACCCCGTGATGTTCATCGTCGAGCTCGGCAGCGTGATCACGACCGTGATCTTCTTCCTCGAGCTCGCGCGCGGCCAGTACGGGCAGCTGTGGTTCGTCGGCGTGATCGCGATCTGGCTGTGGCTCACCGTGCTGTTCGCGAACTTCGCCGAGGCGATCGCGGAGGGGCGTGGCAAGGCGCAGGCGAACGCGCTCCGGGCGACCCGCACCACGACAACGGCGCTCCGGCGTGAGAAGGCCGGCCATCTACAGGAGGTCGCCGCGCCCGAGCTGCAGATGGGGGATGTCGTCGTCGTCGAGGCCGGGATGATCATCCCCGCCGACGGCGAGATCATCGAAGGAGTCGGCTCGGTCGACGAGTCGGCGATCACCGGCGAGTCGGCGCCCGTGATCCGCGAGGCCGGCGGCGACCAATCGGCCGTCACGGGCGGGACGAAGCTGCTCTCCGACCGGCTCGTGATCCGGGTCACGCAGGAGCCGGGCAAGTCGTTCCTCGACCGGATGATCGCCCTCGTAGAGGGCGCTGAGCGGCGCAAGACCCCGAACGAGATCGCCCTCAACATCCTGCTCGCCGGGCTGACCATCACCTTCGTCGCCGCGGTCGTGACTCTGCGCCCCTTTGCACTCTACGCGGGTACCTCGCTCTCGCAGACGGTGCTGATCGCGCTGCTCGTCGCGCTCATCCCGACGACCATCGGCGCACTGCTGTCGGCGATCGGCATCGCCGGCATGGATCGGATGGTCCAGCGCAACGTGCTCGCAATGTCCGGGCGCGCGGTCGAAGCTGCCGGCGACGTCGACGTGCTGCTGCTCGACAAGACCGGCACGATCACGCTCGGAAACCGCCAGGCGGTCGAGTTCGTCACCGTCGACGGCGTGGCGCCGCAGGAGCTGGCCGAAGCGGCGCAGCTGTCCTCGCTCGCCGACGAGACGCCTGAGGGCCGCTCGATCGTCGTGCTCGCCAAGGAGGAGTACGGCCTGCGCGAGCGCGAGCTGGGAAGCCGCGAGGCGACGTTCATCCCCTTCTCGGCGTCGACGAGAATGAGCGGAGTCGACCTGGACGGCAGGAAGCTGCGCAAGGGCGCCGCGGATGCCGTCAAGCGCTTTGTCGAGGAACAGGGCGGCCGCCCTCCGGCCGCCCTGGACGAAGCCGTGAACCGGATCGCACGCGACGGCGGCACGCCGCTCGTGGTCGCGCAGGACAACTTCGTGCTCGGCACCATCTATCTGAAGGACGTCGTCAAGGGCGGAATGAAGGAGCGCTTCGACGAGCTGCGCAGGATGGGCATTCGCACCGTGATGATCACCGGCGACAACCGCGTCACCGCGGCGGTCATCGCTCAGGAAGCCGGCGTCGACGACTTCCTCGCCGAGGCGACGCCCGAGGCGAAGATGGCGCTGATCAAGGACGAGCAGGCGACGGGACGGCTGGTCGCGATGACCGGAGACGGCACGAACGACGCACCCGCGCTCGCGCAGGCGGACGTCGGCGTCGCGATGAACGCCGGCACGTCCGCCGCCAAGGAGGCCGGCAACATGGTCGACCTCGACAACAATCCCACGAAGCTGATCGAGGTCGTCGAGGTCGCGAAGCAGCAGCTGATCACCCGCGGCGCCCTCACGACCTTCTCGATCGCCAACGACGTGGCGAAGTACTTCGCGATCCTGCCCGCGATCTTCGCTTTCACGTACGCGTCCACTCCTGGAGGCCGGGGACCGCTGGACTCTCTGAACATCATGCGCCTCGGCGACCCGAAGAGCGCGATCGTCTCCGCGATCATCTTCAACGCGCTGATCATCCCAACCCTCGTCCCGCTGGCCCTGCGCGGTGTCAAGTACCGGGCGATCGGCGCCACCGCCCTCCTCCGGCGGAATCTTCTGATCTATGGTCTCGGCGGCGTGATCCTGCCCTTCGTCGGGATCAAGCTGATCGACCTCATCGTGCACAACCTCTTCGGAGCATGAGTGCCCGGCCAGTACCGGATCCTGCTCGGGATGGCCGCCGGCGTCGGCAAGACGTACCGGATGCTGGAGGAAGGCCGCCAGGCGTACGCTGAAGGACGCGACGTCGTGATCGGCTATCTCGAGCCGCACGACCGCCCCGAGACGGCGGCGCTCGCAGAGGGGCTGGAGCAGGTGCCGCGCCTGCGCACCGAGCACGGGGGCCTCGAGCTGGCGGAGATGGACGTCGACGCGGTCGTCGCCCGCAAGCCAGAGCTCGCGCTCGTCGACGAGCTGGCGCACACGAACGCGAGCGGGATGCGCAACGAGAAGCGCTTCCAGGACATCGACGAGATCCTCGCCTCGGGCATCGACGTCATCTCGACCGTCAACATCCAGCACCTCGAGAGCCTCAACGACACGATCTTCGAGCTGACCGGGGTCCGCGTCCGTGAGACGTTCCCGGATCACGTCCTCGACGAGGCCGACGAGGTCGTGCTCGTCGACCTCACACCGGAAGCACTGCAGCAGCGGCTCGAGGCCGGGAAGGTGTATCCGAAGGAACGGGCCGACGTCGCCCTGATCAACTTCTTCCGGCTCGACAACTTGAGCACGCTGCGTGAGCTCGCTCTCCGAGAGGTCGCAGAGGACGTCGAGGAGCGGCGAGAGGCCGCGGTGCTCGACCCGCTCAGCCAGCAGGCGGTCGGAGAGCGGGTGCTGGCGCTCATCGAGCCGCAGCCGAAGTCGCAGCGCATCCTCCGGCGCGCGTGGCGGTCGTCGCAGCGCCTCGGCGGCGAGATCGACGCGCTGTGGGTCCGACCGACGGGGCGTGAGCTCACGAGTGAAGAGACGATCCAATTGGCCGCTCTGCGACGGCTCGCGAGCGTGCTGGGCATCCACTTCCTCGAGGTGGAGGGTGACGACCTCGTCGCAGCCGTGCACCGCGTGGCCGACGAGCGCGGCTCCACGTACGTCTTCGTCGGAACCCCGGACGAGTCCCGTCGCCGCGAGATCTTCGGCGGGTCGCTGCTCTCCCGGATGGTGCGCGAGCTCCCGGGCGTCGACATCCGTGTCGTCGCCAACCGCGCCGACCGCCCCGATCGACCCGAAGCGTTGCCGTAGTGATCGCGCTCGTCGCCGCCCTTGCCGCCCTCGTCGTCGTGCTCGCGATCGCGCTCGCCTACCGCAGCCGGCCGCCGCGGCCGCTCCGCTCGTCGAAGAGCGCCCGCCGCATCCTCGTCCCCTTCACCGGCGACAGCCTCGATCCGACGGTGCTCAATGCGGCGATCCGGATCGCTCGCGCAGAAGGCGCGGTGCTCGTCCCGGCCTATCTGCTGGTCGTCCCGCTCCGGTACTCCGAAGACTCGCCCTTGACCAAGGAAGTCGCCGTGGCGATGCCGCTGCTCGAGGCGATCGAGCTTGCCGCACTGCGCTCAGGCGTCCCCGTCGACGCGCGGATCGAGAAGGGCCGCAGCCCGACGCACGCGCTCGCCCGTCTGTGGGAAGTCGAACGGTTCGACAGGGTCATCGCGCCGGCTCCGGCCGAGAACGGCCACGGCGTCGTCAGCGGCTTCACGTCGAAGGACGTCACCTGGATCCTCTCGCACGCCCCGGCCGAGACGCTCGTCCTCAAGCCGAGCCCGAGCGACGAAAGCGACGGCGGGCGGGCCGAAGCCCGCCGGGCAGCGCGAGAACCGGGACCCGTTTAGCGGTTCGAAAAGCCGTGCCTGGCACCGGAGCAGGTTGGTGCCTGGCTCGGCCGCAGGCCGTCGCCTGGCACCGCTTTCGGTTCGCCTGCCAAAGCGGTGTCAGGCACGCTGCTGCGCGGCGAGCCAGACACCAGAGGTATGTCGAGCCCGCACCTGAGACTCGTTTCGATCCGTCACGCGAACTAATGTCCGCGCGTGGCCAGGCGTCGCCGGCAGGCGCACGAGCTCGAGCGCGTTCTCGGCGCGAACGCCCTCTTTGCGACGGCGTACGGCAACGTCGGCTCCTCGATCTACTACGCCCTCGGCCTGACCGCGGGCATCGCGCTCGGCCTGACGCCGCTCGTCTTCATCATCAGCGGCGTCATCTTCGCGGCGACCGCGGCGACGTACGCCGAGGGAACCGTCCGGTACCCGGAGGCCGGCGGCTCGTCGTCGTTCGCGCGCCACGCGTTCAACGAGCTCGTCTCGTTCGGGGCTGCCTGGGCCCAGATGCTGAACTACGTGATCACCGTTGCGATCTCGGTGATCTTCGTGCCGCACTACCTCTCGATCTTCTGGGAGCCGCTGCGGACGACCCCGTGGGACGTGATCGTCGGCATCGCGTTCACGTGGCTGCTCGTCGGCGTGAACATCATCGGGATCCAGGAGGCCGCACGGCTGAACATCGTGCTGGCCGTGCTCGACTTCGCGACGCAGCTGGTGCTCGTCGTGCTCGGCTTCTTCCTCATCTTCTCGCCGCACGTGCTATCGGCGAACATCCACTGGGGCGTCGCGCCGACCTGGAGGAGCTTCGCGCTCGCGATTCCGGTCGCGATGATCGCGTACACGGGGATCGAGACCGTCTCGAACCTCGCCGAGGAAGCGCGCGACCCGCTGCGCTCGATTCCCCGCGCGATCTCGTGGGTCGCGATCGCCGTGTTCGCGATCTATTTCACGCTGCCGTGGATCGCGCTCTCGGCGATGCCCGTGGTGAAGCAGGGAGCCGAGTACGTGACGCCACTCGGCCAGAGCCCGCCGGAAGGCTTCAAGAACGACCCCGTGCTGGGACTCGTCGAGAACCTCGGCCTGCACGGCGCCGTCCTCTCGACCGCCAAGGTCTACGTCGGCATCCTCGCCGCGACGATCCTCTTCATCGCCACGAACGCCGGGATCATCGGCGCCTCGCGCATCACGTACTCGATGGCGACCTATCGTCAGCTGCCGCAGGTCTTCCGCACGCTGCACCCGAAGCTGAAGACGCCGTGGCTCTCGCTGATCGTGTTCGCGGGGATCGCCCCGACGCTCTTCCTCCTCGTCGGCAAGGTCGACTTCCTGGGGCGGATGTACGCCTTCGGAGCGATGCTCTCGTTCACGATCGCGCACATCGCGGTGACCGCACTTCGCGTCCGCACGAGGGCCGAGGACCAACCGTGGCGGGCGCGCCCGAACATCAGGATCCGCGGCATCGACTGGCCGGTCTTCGCCGTCGTCGGCGGGCTCGGCACCGGCATCGCCTGGCTCGTTGTCGTCGCTCAGGACTCGCCGACGCGATACGCGGGTCTCGGCTGGCTCATCATCGGCTTCGCCTTCTACGTGCTGTACCGCCGCCACCTCGGGGAGCCGCTCCGGAAGACCGTCCGCGCGCCCGTCGTGATCGTCGGCGCGCAGCTCGAGTATCGGAGCATCGTCGTGCCGATCGCCCCCGGCTATCCGTCCGACGAGGCGATGGACGTCGCCTGCCGCCTCGCGCGCGAGCGCGGCTCGCGGATCGTCGCGGTGACGGTGGTCGAGGTCCCGCTCGAGCTCCCGCTCGACGCCTATCTCCCCGAGGAGGTGCGCGAGGCGAACGAGCAGCTCGACGAGGCGCGCGCGATCGGAGAGACGTACGGCGTCACCGTGATCCCGCGCATCGTCCGCGCCCGCAACTCGGGCCGGGCGATCGTCGACGAAGCGGTGCGCCGCGGCTCGGAGATAATCGTCATGGGCGGTCCGCGCCGCGTCCGGCTCGGAGGGCGGCGCCCGATCTTCGGTGATACCGTCGATTTCGTGCTCAAGCACGCGCCGGTTCGGGTGATGGTCGCTGCGGGGAGCGCCGGCGAGGAGAGAGCCGTGACGCGCGACGAGCAGATCTCAGCGTCGCGGTGAACCAGGTCTATCGCCGTTCGGTCGCCGTCTTCGGGATAGTTGCGATCGCGCTCGGCTTCGCGATCCTCGTCCGTACGGCATTCGCGGGCGGCGGCACGGTCGGGTTCTCGGTCGGCGCGCTCTTCGTCGCGCTCGGCGCCGCCCGCCTCTATCTCCTCCAGAAGCAACGTGGCCCGTAAGCTCCCGCGCCTGCAGCGCGTGCTCGACGCGCCTGCGCTCGCGTCGGTCGCTTACGGCGAGATCGCCTCCTCGCTCTACTTCGCGCTCGGCGTCATCGCGCTGCACGCGCTCGGGCTGACGCCCGTCGTGCTCGGGGTGGTCGGGCTCCTCTTCCTGATCGTCGCTCTCTCCTACGCCGAGGGCACGGCGTCGATCCGTGAGACCGGCGGCGCGGCGACGTTCGTGCGCGTCGCATTCAACGACCTCGCCGGGTTCATCACCGGCTGGGCGCTCTTCCTCGACTACCTGATCGTGATCGCGATCTCCGCGCTCTTCGTGCCGCACTACTTCGGGCTCGCGATCGGCTTCGACTCGATCGCGAAGCACCCCGGCGACTCGATCGCCGCATGCGTCGTCGTTGCGAGTGTCACAGGCGCACGGCTCCTCCGGCGCACGCGCCTCTACACGTTCGGGATCACGATCGCGGTGCTGGACCTGCTGACGCAGCTGCTGCTCGTCGGCGGGGGGCTCGCGCTGCTCTTCTCACCGAGCGCGCTGACCGAGGGGCTTTCGATCGGGACGCAGCCCTCGTGGCACGAGATCGCGTTCTCGATCCCGCTTGCGATGCTCGCCTACACGGGACTGGAGACCGTCGCGAACTACGCGGAAGAAGTACGACGCCCGGGCCGCGACCTCCCGCGCAGCCTCTTCAGCGCCATCTCGCTCGTCGTCGTCATCTACGTCCTGCTCGCTCTCGTCGGCCTCTCCGCCTATCCGGCGCCCAACGGCACCACCGAGCTCGGCACCGACTGGCTGCGAGCGCCGCTGATGGGCATCGTCGCCGCCTTGCAGGCTCATCTGCCGGATGTGTTCGGGAAGATGGTGCGCGTCTACGTCGGGCTGACCGGAACGCTCGTGTTGCTCACGGCGATGACGACGTCGATCTCCGGGTTCGGCCGGCTCGCGTACTCGCTCGGCGAGCACGGACAGCTGCCGGCCGTGTACGGGCGCCTCAATCGCCGAACGCTGGTCGCGCCGGCGTCGGTCGTGTCGGCGGGAGCGATCGCGATCGTGCTGCTCATCGGGACGGCGTTCGCCGGCTCGGTCACGTTCCTTGCGAGCCTCTTCAGCTTCGGCGTGCTCCTCGCGTTCACGGCGGCGCAGCTCGCAGTGATTCGGCTTCGGATGACGAAGCCGGCGCTGCGACGGCCCTTCCGCGTGCCGCTCGACATCACCGTTCGCGGCCACGCGATCCCCTTCCCCGCGGTCTTCGGCGCGGCCTGCACGACGATCATCTTCGTGATCGCGATGGTGACGCACGCCGGCGCGCGCTACGGCGGGCCGGTCTGGCTCGCCGCCGGGCTCGCCGTGTACGTGATGGTGCGCCGCGAGCGCGGCGCCGGGTTGATGCAGCCCCTTGCCTCGGCCGACGAGCAGGAGCTGCCCGAGGCGAAGTTCACGAAGATCCTCGTGCCGATGAAGCTCGGCGAGATCGGCGAGGAGATGGTCGCTACCGCTGTGCGGATCGCCCAGGAGGACGGGGCGACCGTGGAGGCGGTCTACGTGATCAAGGTGCCGCTCGACAAGCCGCTCGACGCCGAGCTCTACGAAGCCGACGAGCAGGCGGCCGCCTCGCTTGCGGAGGCCCGTGCCCTCGGCGCGGACAACGGCGTCGAGGTGAACGGCCGGGCGATCCGGGCGCGGTCGATCGGCGACGCGATCATCGAGGTCGCGGACGAGATCGGGGCGGACCTGATCGTGCTGGGCTCGTCGCCCCGCTGGCGGCGGCAGTCGCGCTTCTTCTCGCCGACCGTCGACTACGTGCTCAGGAAGTCGACGGCCGAGGTGCTGATCGTCGCCTTCCCTCAGGGAGTGCTCGAAGCGTAGGGGCGCGCTACTGTGCGAATGCCATGAGGGCACTGATCATCGGCTCCGGCAGGGTCGGCTCGAGCATCGCGCTCCAGCTTCAGAAGGAGGAATGGGACGTCACCGTCATCGACGAGAACGAGGACGCGCTGACGCGCCTCGGCGACCACTGGCCGGGCTCGTTCGTCGTCGGCCACGGCATGGACGTCGACGTCCTGCGCGAGGCGGGCATCGAGGAGGCCGACGCGGTCGTCGTCGCGACCGACGGCGACAACACGAACATCATCATCGGCCAGGTCGCACAGAAGCGGTTCGGCATCGACTGCGTCGTCATCCGGATCCTCGACCCGGCCCGCGCCGACTTCTACGCGAAGCGCGGCCTGCGCGTGGTCTGCCCGACGAAGACGGCGATCGACACCTTGATGGAGGCCGTCCGGGCCTGCGACCTCCCCGGCGCCAGGGTGGTTTCGGCCTGATGTACGTCGTCATCGCAGGAGGCGGCAAGGTCGGGGCGAACGTCGCCCGCACGCTGATGCGCCTGGGGCACGAGGTGACCTTGATCGAGCAGCGGCGCGACCGCTTCGAGCGGCTCGAGGACGAGTTCGAGCACCAGGTGCAGCGCGGAGACGCGACCGAGCTCTACGTGCTCGAGCGCGCCGGCATCACGCGGCCGCCCGACATCCTGCTCGCGCTCACGGGAGACGACGAGGACAACATGGTGATCGCCCAGATCGCCAAGGAGAAGTACGCGGTGCCGAAGGTGATCGCGCGCGTCAACGATCCGCGCAACCAGGCGCATTTCGACCTGCTCGGCATCTCGCCGACGATCTGTGCCACCTCCGGGATCATGGCGCTCGTCGAGCACGAGGTGCCCGAGCACGACCTCATCCATCTGCTCGAGCTGCGCCGCGAGAACCTCGAGATCGTCGAGGTTCAGATCGACCGCGACTCGCCGGTGGCAGGCAAGCGTGTCGAGACGCTGAAGCTGCCCGAGGGCTCGCGGCTCATCTCCGTCATGCGCAACGGTCGAGCGGAGATCGCGGTCGGCTCGACCTCGCTCGAGATCGGCGACCAGGTGCTCGCGATCCTCGAGCCCGGCAAGGAAGACGAGCTCCGACGAGTGCTGCTCAAGCGCTGAGCATGCGGCTCGTCGTGCTCGCGCT
>DASSGL010000222.1:0-5290 GCA_035693525.1 Gaiellaceae bacterium
AGGCGGAAGCCGACGCCCTGGACGCGGCCGTGCACGCTGACCCTGCGTCGCACCATCACGGCGCAGGTTATGGTCGCAACGATGCGTCCGGCCGCGGTCGTCGAAGGAGCCCTTCGCCGCGGCATCCTCGCGGCCGCCGACGATCCGCGCGTCCGTCGATTCGTACGCAGCCACGGCATGCGGCTCGGCGCGTCGCGGTTCGTCGCCGGTGAGACGATCGACGAATGTGTCCGCGTGCTGCGAGGGCTGAACGAACGCGGCCTGTACGCGAACACGACGCTGCTCGGCGAGAGCGTTCACGACGCGACGCAGGTGGCGCAGGTCCAAGCGGAGTACGAGCGGCTCGTCGACCGCCTCGTCGCCGAGAGACTGCGCGCAAACGTCGCGCTCAAGCTCACCCACCTGGGTCTCGAGCTCGACGAGGACCTCGCCTACGACAACGTGCGCCGCCTGGTCGAGCATGCGCAGTCGCTCGGGAGCTTCATCCGCATCGACATGGAGCAGTCCGCCTTCGTCGACCCGACGCTTCGCATCTACCGCCGCCTCCGTGAGGCGGGCCTGGACCGCGTCGGCTGCGTGCTCCAGTCGTACCTCTATCGCAGCGAACGCGACCTCGAGGAGCTGTTGCCGCTGCAACCGAACCTGCGGCTCGTCAAGGGTGCCTATCTCGAGCCGCCGGCCGTCGCGTATCCGCGCAAGCAGGACGTCGACGCGGCCTACGTCCGCCTGCTCGAAGCCTCGCTCGCGGGCGACGGCTACACCGCGATCGCGACGCACGACGAGCGGATGATCGAACGCGCGATCCGCTTTGCCGACGAGCACGGCATCCCGCGTGACCGATTCGAGTTCCAGATGCTCTACGGCGTCCGCCCGGCGCTGCAGGCCTCGCTCGCCGGCCGAGGCTACAAGGTCCTCGTCGCGACTCCGTACGGCCCCGAGTGGTACCCGTATCTCATGCGCCGGCTCGGTGAGCGCCCCGCGAACGCACTCTTCCTGCTCAGGAACCTCGTGCGTGGTTAACAGCCGCTCGGCCGCGGCCGCGGCGGCGGCCCGACCGCGAGCCCATCGCGCTCCGCGAGCGCCGCGAGCCGGCTCCGGTATACCCGCATGTCGGCTCGCCGCCAGTCGGCGTGAGTCTGGCAGCGCCACGGCGCGTAGAGCTCCTTGTGGAGCGGGCTCGAGAGGCTCTCGTTGTGGCCGATCACGTTCGCGAGGCCTATGTGGTAGCGCCACATCAGCCAGAGCGTCAAGGCGAGCGACGCGCGCATCTGCGCGGCATCGGAGAGCACCTGCGCGTCCGAAAGGCCCACGTGCTCGATGCCGATCGCAGCCCAGTTGAGACCGACCGTGTGCCGGCACATGAGGTCGAGTGGGACGAGCTGGTAGATCGTGCCGTCGCGATCGACGACGAAGTGCGCGCATGTTCCAGGCAGCTCGTGCAGCTCGGCGTCGGGGACGTCCGCGCGGAATGTGTCGAACGCCGACGAGAACGTGGACGTCGCCGTCACGTGCTCGACGATCGCCCGCGGATGGAGGACGGCGCTGCGGATGCCGTAATGACGCTCTGCATACGCGCGCATCTCCGCGACGCGCCTCGGCCTGAATGGAATCGGGTGCCAGACGATGTGCGGCCTCGAGGGCGCGACGAGAGCGGCGGCGAGAGCGAGCGCGACCACCGGGTCACCGTAGTCGGTAGACCCGCTCGGCGAGCTCCTCGACGGCCCAGTTGGCGAGGAACGACGCCGCGAACGGGCGGCCGGGCTCAGCGAGCACCACGTCCCCGCCCAGCCGCGGCAGGAGCTCGAGGAGCTGCTCCGTGTTCCGTGCCTCGTAGAGCAGGTCGGCTCCGAGCACGACGTCCCACGGCGCCTCGCGCACGATCGTGTCGGGCTCGTCCCAGCGGACTCGCTCCGCACGGAGCGCGATCCGGTTTCGCTCGGCGTTCGAGCGCAGGAGCGAGACCGCGTCCTCGGCCCAATCGGTCGCGAGCACGTCGGCACCGCCGAGCGCGGCGGCGAGCGACGGCAGGCCGAGCCCCGCACCGAGCTCGAGCACCCGTCGCCCGTCGAGGTCGAGCGATTCGACCACCCGGGCCAGCGCGACGCCGCTCGGCCAGAGCTCGGCCCAGTACGGCAGGAACTCGTCCGTGCCGAACGCTTCCTCGTCGATGAGCTCCTCGGCGCTCGGAGGACGGAGCAGCGCCAGCCGCCTGCCGGCGAGCTCGACCTCAGACTCGATCAGAGGGCGGCGTAGAGATCGACGCCGACCCCGTCAGGATCCTGGAGCTGCGCGTAGCGCTGGCCCCAGAACGCGTCCCAGGGCTCCTTCTCGCCGTGGAAGCCCGCCGCGACGACGCGTTCGTAGGTCTCGTCGACCTCCGCGGGGCTCCCGCACTCGAACGCGAGGGCGAGCTGGTTGCCCGTCGCACGCGACCAGTCCGGCCGGAAGCTCTTGACGACGTCCTCGGTGTCGAGCATCAAGCGGACGCCGTTCGGAAGGAACGTGTCCACATGCCCTTCGTCCGGCGTCTGCGGCACCTCCAGGCCGAGCAGGCGGTAGAAGCTGATCGACCGCGCCATGTCGGAGGCGACGATGCCGATCGCGTTCAGCTGCGGCATAGGCTCGACGCTACCGGATAGCGTCGGAAACATGCGCTACAGACGACTCGGCTCGAGCGATCTCCAGGTGTCGGAGATCAGCCTCGGCTCATGGCTCACGTACGGCGGCGGCGTCCAGCGAGAGCAGGCGGAGGCCTGCGTCGCGAAGGCGTTCGACGTCGGCATCAACTTCATCGACACCGCGAACGTCTACTCGCGCGGCAAGGCCGAGGAGTTCCTCGGTGAGGTGCTCGCCGACCGGCCGCGCGACTCCTACGTCCTTGCGACGAAGCTCTTCTGGCCGATGTCACCCCGCGACCGCGGCCTGTCGCGTGGGCAGATCCACAAGCAGATCGACGCCTCGCTCTCGCGGCTTCGCACCGACTACGTCGACCTCTATCAGTGTCACCGCTATGACTGGGACACACCGCTCGAGGAGACGATGCAGGCGCTCACCGAGGTCGTGCAGGCCGGCAAGGCGCGCCATATCGGCTTCAGCGAGTGGCCCGCCGATCGGATCCAGGCCGCGCTCGACCTGCGGGGCGTCGAGCGATTCGTGTCGAGCCAGCCGCAGTACTCGCTCCTCTGGCGCGGACCGGAGCGCGAGGTCATTCCTCTCTGCGCGGCGAACGGCATCTCGCAGATCGTCTGGTCGCCGCTCGCGCAGGGAGTCCTCACCGGCAAGTACGAGCCGGGTCAGGCCCCGCCCGCGGACAGCCGCATGAGCTCGCGCTCGATGGGGAGCTTCATGGGCCGCTTCGACGACACGCTGCTGGCCCGCGTCCAGGAGCTTCGGCCCGTCGCAGACGAGCGCGGCATCACCATGGCGCAGCTCGCGCTCGCCTGGGTGCTGCGCGAGCCGAATGTCGCCTCCGCGATCATCGGCGCCTCACGGCCGGAGCAGGTCGCCGACAACGCGGCCGCGTCGGGAATCGAGCTCGACGAGGAGACGCTCGAGCGGATCGACGAGATCGTCGGTGACAGCGTGGCCTATGAAGGAGCGGCCTCCTAGACGCATACTTCGAACAATGGATCGCGATGTTGCAGTCGTACTCTCCGGCGGTGCGATCAACGGCGTCCTGATGGAGCTCGGCTTCCTCAAGCGCTTGCGCGAGAGCGGGCTCTGGCCGCGCATCGGCTGGATCTACGGCACCTCCTCCGGGGCGCTCTCGGGAACGATGGCCGCGCTCGACCGGCTCGACGACCTCGAGGACTTCATGCTCCGCCTCCAGCCCGAGGACACGTTCCGGCCGCATTCGCTCTGGCGGCTGCCGCTCCTGGGCTCGCACGACTACCGGCTCCCGGCTACGGTCGCGGAGCGCATAGGCGACCTCGAGGTGCTCGCGCGTCAGCTGGCGGACGCGCCGGTCGAGGTCACCGTCTTCGCGACGGACGTCTCGAACGACGCCCACGACCAGGGCGCGCACGCGTACGAGCTCGCGTACTCGTCGCGCTCGACGCGGCCGGAGATCATGGCGCAGGCGATCCTCGCGTCGGCGGCGGTCAGCGCGCTCGTCCTGCCGCGGCAGGTCGGCGACCGGATCGCCACCGACGGTGCGTGGGTGAGGAACTTCCCGCTCGGTCATGCGTACGACTGCGAAGGCGTCGAGCTGATCGTCAGCTTCCGCTACCTGCCGACGTACGCGCGCATCGGCACCGAGGCGCTCGTGCGGCTCCGGCAGCGGCTCGAGCGGTTTCCCAAGATCCCTCCGGTGCGTGCGCTGATCGCCGAGCTGCGCGAGGCGGAGGAGCGAGGCGAGCGCGGCGAGCCGGCTCACTGGCCCGACATGATCGTGCGACTGATGCGCGTCGCGATCCAGCAGAACACGATCGCGGAGGAACGGGTGGCGCGGGACAAGGACCGAGCCCTCGAAGCGCTCGACGAGCTGCGGCACGACATCGACGTCATCGTCCGCCGCGAGGGCGGCCGGCGCTCCGAGCGCGTCGCACGGGCGATCGACGAGCGGTTCGAGAAGGCGAGCTTCCCGTTCCTGGGCGACCGGCTCATCCCGCGCATCGCCGTGCAGAGCACCGCCGGCGAGGTGTCGCTCGAGGCGGCGTCGCGCAACCCGAAGCCGTGGTCGGACGAGGAGAAGCTGGCACTGATCCGCCGCGGCTACGAGCTGCTGGACGACCTGCTCGTCGAGCAGGCGGTCGCCTAGCCCCTGAGCCGTCAAGCCGGTGGAGCGGCGTGCCGATATCCGGCACGTGAGGCTTGCCACCATCTGCCTGGGTGCTCTTGCGCTCGCGGCTCTCGGCGGGGGCTGCGGCTCGGACTCGCCCGTACCGGGCGGCGCTTCCTCGGTCGTTCCCGCAACGGTGCCCGCCTACATCGCCGTCGACAGCGATGCCGGCTCGTCCCAGTGGCGGACGGCCGACGAGCTCGCAAGCCGGTTCCCCGACAGGCAGAAGGGCGTTGCCGCGCTCGAACGGAGCCTTCGGAACGATGCAGGGCTCGACTTCGCCGCCGACGTCAGGCCCGCACTCGGCCCCGAGATCGACATCGTGTGGCTCGATCTCGACCACGGTGGCAACGACGTCGTCGCGCTGACGCAGCCGCGAGACGAGGCCGCATTCGAGCGCGCGGTCGCGAAGGGCAACGCGAGCGACCCGAGCTCACCGCTCGTCTACGAGAAGGTCGGCGAATGGGAGGTCATGAGCGACCAGCGCTCCAAGATCGCCGAGTTCAAGAC
>DASSGL010000223.1:0-6007 GCA_035693525.1 Gaiellaceae bacterium
CCGTGATCGACCTCGAGGACGTGCACGTGCTCCGCCGCTCGGTCGCCGGCGTGTTCGTGCACGAGGCGGTTGCCCGTTGGATCGTGGACCTCGTCCGTGCGACGCGCGTGCTCGACGCCGTGGCGATCGGAAGCTCGGTGCGCGGCACGCTCGCGCTCAACCGCGCCGCGCGCGCCTGGGCGGTGCTCCACCAGCGCCGGTACGTGACGCCGGAGGACGTCGAGCAGCTCTTCATTCCGGTCCTCCTGCACCGCATCCTCTTCCGCCCGAGCTTCCTCGCCGAGATCCGCGACCGCGGTCTCGAGGCGGCGAGCCTCGAGGTGCGCTCCCGCTGCTTCGAGCGCGCACCGAAGCCCGGCTTCGACATCGACCTGGACGTCCCAGCGGAAGCGGCCGTTTAGGCGTGGTGGCCGACCGGTGACCGTCTTTCCGCTGATTCCGCGGCGGCGGGTGATCGGCCTCGCGTTCGGCGGCGTCCGCTCGGCGCGCCGAGGCGTCGGCTCGGACGTCGCGAGCACGCGCGAGTATCGGCCGGGAGACGACGTTGGGTGGATGGATTGGGCCGCGTCGGCCCGCCTTTCCGCGGCGCGCGGCAGCGACGAGTTCATCGTGCGAGAGCGCTTCGCCGACGAGGCGCCGCGCGTCGTCGTGCTGACCGACCGGCGGGCCTCGATGTCCATCCCCCCCTCCCCGCTCCGCGCGCTCGACAAGCCGCGCGCGATCGTCACGGCCCTCGAGCTGATCGGCGCCAGCGCCGTCGCGGCGCGCAGCCTGACCGGCTATCTCGACTACGCCGACGGCGAGCCGTACTGGCGCGCGCCGCGCACGGAGACGCGGGCCGAGCCGGGGACGTTCGACCGGCCGTTCGGCGCTCCGACCGACACGGTCTCGCAGGGCCTCGAGTTTCTCGGCGAGCACCGGCGCGACCTGCCGACACAGGCGTTCGTCTTCGTGCTCTCGGACTTCGTCGTCCCGCCGGAGCTCCGCGTGTGGGAACGTGCGCTCGAGCACCGCTGGGAGCTCGTCCCGGTGGTGATCCAGGATCCTCGATGGGAGCGGACGTTCCCTGCGATCGGCGGCATCACCGTCTCCTACGCCGATCCCCGGACCGGGCGCGTGTACCCGGTCTACCTCACCGCGCGCGAAGCCGCGAGGCTGCGCGACGAGCACGAAGGCCGCTGGGACGGCCTCATGCGAGACTTCCGGTCGCTCGGGATCGAGCCGGTGGCGGTGCACTCGCACGACCGTGCCGACATGCTCGCCTCGTTCCTCCGCTGGGCCGACCTGCGCCAGCTGTGGCGTGGAGCCGTCGCATGAGAAAGGGGCTCGTCCTCATGGCGGCCGCGCTCGTTCTCGCGGCGCCGGCGGGCGCGAAGCTGCCGGACTTCCATCAGCAGGGATCCTCGCTCGGCGAGGGCGTGCCGTTGAAGGCGTACGCGTCGATCAAGCCGACCGTTCACCTCTTCGGCGACCAGCTCACCGCGAAGGTCGCCGTCGTCGCAGACACGAAATTGGTCGACCCCGCTCGGTTGCGTGTGACCACCGACTTCACGCCGTACGAGGCGACGAAGGCGCCGAGCGTGCTCCGCATCCACGCCGGGCGCTTCTCGCAGGTGACGTGGACGTGGACCCTCCGCTGTGTCACCTCACCCTGCGTCCCGCGGCTGCCGCCGAGCGAGAGGTTCCACGTCTTCCACTTCCACCCCGCGCGAATCGCCTACGTCGCGCTCGACGGCAAGCCGGCGTACGGAATCAACGCGAGCTTCCCGCCGGTCGAGGTGCTCTCACAGGTGAGCCCCGGCGTCGTGGCGCTCCTGCGCAAGACGAAACGGCTCAACTGGCGCGTCGAGTTCACGCCGGTCGCGGCGCCGAGCTATCGCGTCTCGCCGAACCTCGTCTTCTGGCTCGCCATCGCGCTCGGCGGGCTCTTCACCCTCGGTGCGGGTTTCCTCGCCTACCGCTGGTATCTCGCCGTTCGTCCCCGGCGTCTGCCGGTGTTCGTGGACGAAGCGACGGCGCTCGAGCGTGCGCTCGCCGTGCTGCGCTACGCGCACGAGACGGGAGACGAGACGCTGCAGCGCAAGGCGTTCGAGCGGGTCGCCGGCGAGCTCGGCTTCGAGCGCGCCGACGAGTTGACACGCGTCGCCCGCGAGCTCGCCTGGTCGCAGCGGACGCCGGAGGACGAAGAGGTCGAGGCGTTCGCCGAGCAGGCGCGCGGCAAACAGGAGGAGTCGGCGTGAGGCTGCCCACCTTCCATCGCGGGGGCGCACCGGCGCTCGCCGACCTTCCGAGGCTGCACCTGCCCGCCCAGCGAACGTCTGCCGTGCGGCTCCTCCTCGCCGCCGCGCTTGCCGCCACGCTCGCCTGGCTCTTCGTCGTCGCGAAGTCCGCCGGCACGGGCCGTGCCGCGGTCTTCCCGGAGGGGACGAGCACCGGCGTCGTCGCGCTCGACATGTCGGCGAGCATCTCCGGGCCGGTCTACGCGCGGGTGGCCACGACCCTGCGGGGGATCGTGAACGCGAACCAGTCGGTCGGCCTGACCATGTTCTCGGACACGGCGTACGAGCTCCTGCCCCCGAACTCGCCGCCGGGCGCGATGCTGCAGTTTGTCCCGTTCTTCGTGCCGCTGCGCTACTACGGAAGCTCGCCGGTGTTCCAGCAGTCGCCGTGGGACACGTTCATGGGCGGCACGCGAATCGCCGCGGGTCTCGAGATGGCTCGCATCGCGCTGAAGCGCGCATCGGTGAAGCACGGCGCGATCCTCCTCGTCAGCGATCTGGACGACTCCGACGCGGACCAGGCTCTGCTCGAGGACGAGGCGCTGCGCCTCCGCGCCGACCACGTCCCGGTTCGCATCGTGCCGCTCTTCGCCTCGCCTCGAGACCGGCGCCTGTTCGCGGCCCTCTTCGGCGACAACGCATTCGTCGACCCGAACGTCTTCACCCACACGGCCAAGCGCCACGCGGCCTCGATCGCCGCGCCGCAACCGTGGACGTTGATCCTCGTCGGCGTGCTCCTCGTCGTCCTGCTGGCCGGCAACGAGCGCTTCAACGGCAGGCTCGGCGCGAGCGGGGTCCCGGCATGAGGCGGCGGCTGCATCGGCATCGGGCCGCAATCGCCTCGGTCGCCCTCGTCGGGATCGCGACCGTGCTCGTGCTCTTCGCCCTCGACGTGCGCACCTGGCAGTCGACGGTCACGCGTGACGACATCCGCTTCCGCGCCCTGCCCGCACACCAGGCGCTCTGGCGCCCGTCCACGATCCTTCCCGGAGACCCGGCGTCGCTGCTGATCGGCACCGGAAAGGCGATGGCGTACCGGCACGCACTGCAGTACTTCTGGTACACGCGCGCCGGCAACAACCCCGAGTCGAACGAGAACGCCCCGGCCGTGCGCGCCTCCGCGCAGAACCGGATGCAGAGCCTGATCGGCTCCGCGCCGACCGCGCAGCAACGGTCCGACGCGGCGAACATGCTCGGCGTCCTCGTGGTCACCGCTCCGACGCCCGGCGGGGACAGGGGCGCCGTGACCCAGATCCTCACCCGCGCGGCCCAGTACTTCCAGCTCGCGATCTCCATCAATCCGGGCAACTTCGACGCGAAGCAGAACCTCGAGCTCGTGCTGCGCCTGCAACGCCCCGGCAAGGGAAAGTTCGGCCGCGACGCGCGCGCCGGCTACGGCTCCGGCCGCGGCCGCGGCGTGGTCGTGCGTGGCAGCGGCTACTGATGCTCGCCATCTTCGGGGTCTCGTTCCTGACGCCGCTCGATGCGGTGTTCGTGCTGTGCGCGCTCGTCCCGCTCGCTGCGTTGCTCCTCACCGAGCGCCGGGCGGACGCGGTTCGCAGGCTGCTCTCGGTCGCCTCGCCGGGACGGCGCGCCATTGTGCCGGTCGTGATCGCGCTCGTCCTGCTCCCCGCACTCGTCGCCGTCGCCGCGGCGCAGCCCGTCGTCGTCCGCGAGCGGCTTGTGAGCGAGCGCGCCGACGCGCAGGCGTTCGTCCTCTTCGACACGTCCCTCTCGATGCGCGCCTCGGCCGGACCCGGCAAGGCCACACGCCTCACCCGTGCCAAGCGACTCGCGCTCCGCCTGCAAGCGAAGCTCGCGGACGTGCCGACGGGGATCGCCTCGATGACGGACCGCTCGCTCCCGAACCTCATGCCGACGACCGACCAGACGCTCTTCGACCGCACGGTCAAGCTGTCGGTCCAGATCAACGAGCCGCCGCCGAGCCAGCAGTACAAGGGACGAGCGACCACGTTCTCGGCGCTCGTCCCGCTCGTGGAGTCGCACTTCTACTCGCCGGATGTCCAGCGCCGCGTCCTGATCGTCTTCACCGACGGCGAGTCCGCGCAGGTGTCCCCTCTCATCAGGTACACGCTCCAGCGCCAGGTGTCTCCCGTCTACGTCCACGTGTGGGAGCCCGGCGAGCGGATCTACGCGAACGGCCGGGCCGACCCGAGGTACGTCTCCGATCCGACGAGTCGAGGTGCGCTCGACAGGCTCGCGCAGCTGACCGGCGGCGCGCACTCGTTCGACGAGAACGACTTCGGCGCGATCTCACGTGCGGCACGCGATGCGGTCGGGCGTGCGGGCACGCGCACGCGCGTCGACGCATATGCGCGGGTCGCCCTGGCGCCCTGGTTCGTTCTGGGTGGGCTCGCCCCGCTCGGCTTCCTGCTCTGGCGCAGGAACTTCTGAGGCTAGACGTTCATCAGGCGCACCGCGTGGGCGAGCGCCTTCCAGAGGCGGCGGTACTCGCCGACGCAATCCCCGTGCACACGAACGGTGCGCGGGCCTACGCGGATGAACGTCGTCGCGACGTCCGGAAGCGTGCCGGAGCAGTTCGTCATCTGCGGCAGCGTCCCGAAGTTCCCGGTGGCGGCGAGCCGGTTGAGATCCCCGAGCTGCAGCCGGGTCAAGTGCATGCGGCCGGCCGCAACGGGTCCGCTCACGCGTACCCGGCCCTCCGTCGTGATGACAACGGTGAAGGGGCGGATGTTCCCACCGGTTCGGCCGAATGCGAAGCCGGTGCGCTGCGAGGCCGCGGCGGTCGGGACGAGCACGCCGGCGGCGGCGAGCACGAGTGCGAGGGTACGAGCCACTACTGGAGCGTAACGAGACGCGGTAGCCTCTGGCCACATGCGCCGTGCGGCGACGATGTTGGCGGCAGTGCTCATGGCGTGGCTGACGGCCGCCTGCGGCAGCGCCGGCGGCGGTAACACGACCACCTCGTCGAAGCCTCCGGAAGCGCTGCTCCATCCTGCGCAGCTGGCGAAGAAGGCGCCGAAGGTCTTCAAGGTCACCTTCCACACGACGAAGGGGAACTTCGTGGTCACCGTGCGCCGCGCCTTGGCGCCGCACGGAGCGGATCGGCTCTACACGCTCGCGAGGTCGGACTTCTTCAAGGGAGTCGAGTTCTTCCGCGTCGTGCCGGGTTTCGTCGTCCAGTTCGGCATCAGCCCGTATCCCACCGTCTCGGCCGCGTGGCGGAACGCGACGCTACCGGACGACGCCGTCAAGGCTCACAATGCGCGCGGGGCGGTGTCGTTCGCGTCGGCGGGCCCGAAGACCCGCACCACGCAGCTCTTCGTCGATCTCGGCAACAACCGCTCCCTCGACAAGCTCGGCTTCGCGCCGGTCGGCACCGTCACCTCAGGCATGGCCGTCGTGGACAAGCTCTACTCCGGGTACGGCGAGCAGCCGTCGGCGCACCAGCCGGAGATGCAGCTCCTCGGCAACGCGTGGCTCGCGAAGCACTATCCGAAGCTCGACGCGATCAAGAGCACGACCGTCGTCGTGAAGTAGCCGATGCCTTGGTGGGCGTGGCTCCTGATCTCCCTCGGCGTGACCCTTGCGGTCTACGGCGCATTCGTGGCGTGGCTCGTCGCCCGCGGCCGACGCGAAGACGCACGCGCGCTTGCGACGTTCATCCCTGACTGCATCGTGCTGGTCACACGGCTCGCACGCGAGCCGCGTGTGCCGCGTCGCCGAAAGCTGCTGCTGCTCGGCCT
>DASSGL010000224.1:0-3686 GCA_035693525.1 Gaiellaceae bacterium
TCGCCGAGCGACGCGAGCGTCCCAGCCGCGGCCGGAACCGGCAGCGTCTCCGCAGGACTCGTCCGAGCTCGTGACCCTTCCGTCACGGGGCCTGGCCCCAGACGTGGCTCCGCCGGCCCTGTCGCTTCGCGCGACACCTCACTCTGGGCGGTTGCGACGGCGACGGGCGCATCGCCGATCTCCCAGCGGCCGTCGCGGTCGATCGCGACTTGGACGACCTCGTAGCGGGAGGGGTCGAGCGCTTCGAGGACCGAGCGGGCGGAGGCGAGGGAGATGTCGTGCTCGCTCGAGCGGCCGCCGGCCAGGAGGGCGACGCGGAGGCGCCGGCTCACGGAGTCGGAGTCGTGAGCGTCGTCGTGTCGCCGCCGACCGCGCGTCCGACAGTGAGCTCGACCGACGCCTTCGGCTTCGCCTGGGTGCCGCCGCCCGGGTTCTGCGAGAGGACGACACCGTCCTGGCTCGGATCAGTGACGTCCTGATAGGTGACGTGCGAGCGGAAGCCGGAGTCCTGGAGCGTCTGCTGGGCGAGGTTGAGGTCGTAGCTCGTCACATCGGGGATCGGTGTCGTCGTGGGCCCCTTCGAGACCGTGAGCGTCACCGTCGACCCCTTGCCGACCGACGAGCTCGACGGCGGGTTCTGGTCGATCACCGTGTTGGCGGGCTGCTGCGAGTCGACGTAGCGCGTGCTGACCTGGAAGCCGAGCGCCTGGAGCTCCGAGCTCGCCTGGTCGATCGGCTCGTTGATCACCGCCGGCACGGAGACCGGCTGCGGCCCCTTCGACGTGTTGATCCGCACGCTCTGGCCGACGGTCAGCCGCACGTCCGGCTTCGGATCCTGTGCCAGCACCGTCCCGGCCGGCTTGTCGGAGGGCACCTGATGGACGTCGGCGTGCAGGCCGCGCCGGGCGAGCTCGGCCGCCGCGTCGGTCGCGCTTTGACCGACGACGTCCGGCACGGTCGCCTTCGGGAGCCCCGTCGAGACCCAGATCGTCACCTCGCTCCCCTTCGGCACCGGCTTGCCGCCGGCGGCGGGATCCTGCTTGAAGACGAGCCCGAACTGCGTCGTCCGGCTCGAGTGGTGGTTGACGACGGGCGCGAAGCCGTCGGCGGCGATCTTCTGGCGCGCCTGCGCCTCCGGCATCTTCACGTAGAGCCCGACCGGGATGGGCTTCGTCGAGTTGAGCTTGTCCGAGATCTGCGTGTAGAGGAACCAGCCGCCGATCCCGGCGCCGATCACGAAGAGGAGCGCCGCGATCCACGGCCAGATCGGCCGCCGCTGCATCGGCTCCTCGAGGTCGTAGTAGACGGGCGGAGGCGGAGGCAGCCTCGTCGACCGGCGCCCGGGAGCGACCATCGTCGCCGCGGTGGCGGCAGCCGCGCCCGCGGGCGCACGCATGATCTGCGTCGCGGACTCTTCGGTCTCCGGCGACACGGACGCGCCTCGCGCGAAGCGCTCGAGGTCGGCATCCATCTCCTCCGCGCTCTGGTAACGGTCCTCCGGATCCTTGGCGAGCGCCCGCATCACGATCAGGTCGAGGTCGCGCGGAATCTCCGGCCGTCGCGCCGACGGCGGCTCCGGGATCGCCGAGAGGTGCTTCATCGCGATCTCGACCGGCGTGTCGCCGTTGAACGGCACCGTGCCCGTGAGGAGCTCGTAGAGGACGATGCCGAGCGAGTACACGTCGGAGCGCTGGTCGACAGCCGTGCCGCGCGCCTGCTCGGGCGAGAGGTACTGCGCGGTGCCGACGATCGAGCCGGCCTCCGTCATCTGGGACGTGCCTGCGCGGGCGATGCCGAAGTCGGTCACCTTGACGCGCCCCTCCGCGTCCACCAGCACGTTGTGGGGCTTGATGTCGCGGTGCACGATCCCGTGCCGGTGCGCGAAGCGGAGCGCCTGCAGGATCTGCCGCGCGTACTCGACGGAGACCGTGACGGGCGCAGGTCCCCGGGAGACGATCAGCTCCTTGAGCGACCTCCCGTCCAGGTACTCCATGGCGATGTAGTAGGTGCCCTCGGCCTCGCCGCGGTCGTAGATCGAGACGATGTTCGGGTGCGAGAGGGCGGCCGCGTTCTTGGCCTCGCGCCGGAAGCGCTCGACGAACTGGTCGTCGTTCGCATGCCGATCGTTCAGGATCTTGATCGCCACGCGGCGCCCGAGCTCCTGGTCCTCGGCGAGATAGACGTTCGCCATCCCGCCCGCGCCGAGCTTGCGGACGACCTGGTACCGCCCGTCGAAGAGCGTTCCGATAAGCGTGTCCGAGACGGCCACGGGGCTCCTACAGGGTAGTCGGGTTCGTCACCGGCGAAGCAAAGCCTCCATGACCTGCTTCGCGATCGGAGCGGCGACGGCGCCGCCGAAGCCGTTGAGCTGCTTCTCCAGAACGACCGCCACCGCGACCTGCGGGTTCTCGGCGGGGGCGAAGGAGATGAACCACGCCGTATAGACGTGCGGCGTGTTCGTCTCGGCGGTGCCGGTCTTGCCCGCGACGTGGATGCCGGGGATCGCCGCGGCGTTGCCCGTGCCGCCCTCGGTGACGGCGACCATCATCTTGGTCAGCGTCGCCGCGGTCTCGGGCTTCACCGCGCGGCCCAGGGTGGCCGGGCGCGTCTTTCGCACCGTCGAGCCGCCGTGCGTGACGATCTTCTGAACCACGTACGGCTTCGGCACGACGCCGCGGTTCCCGATCGTGGCCGCGACCATCGCCATCTGGAGCGGGGTCACGAGCATGCGCTCCTGTCCGAACGCGAGCCGGCCCGGGTCGACCTGCGTCGCCGGATCGGTCGGGTCGTAGAGGTGCGTGCCCTTGTAGAGCCCGCTCGGCGCGCGCTCGTTCGCCGGCGTCTCGAGCGGCGGCGTCTTGTAGAAGCCGAACCGCTTCGCGTACTCGAGGACCGTCTTCGCGCCGAGCTGCTTGCCGATGTTGCAGAAGACCGAGTTGACGGAGTGCTGGAAGGCCGTGAGGAAGTTCAGGTTCCCGAACACCTCGCGCCCGCCCTGATCGGGGTTGCCCGCGTTCGACACCTGCTTGCCGTACTCGGTGCAGTAGCCGGGATCGTTGAACGTCGAGCTCTCGGTGAACGCGCCCGTGTCGAGCGCGGCCGCGGCGGTGATCGTCTTGAAGGTCGACCCCGGCACGTAGAGCCCCTGCGTGGCCCGGTTGAGCAACGCGGACGCGCCGCCGCACTCACCGCGGATCTTCAGCACCTTCGCGTAGCCGCCCGGCGCGTCGATGAGGTTCTGGTCGTACGTCGGGGTGGACGCCATCACGTAGACGGCACCGGTGTGCGGGTTCATCGCCACCACCGCGCCGCAGCGCGTGCCCAGAAGGTTCTCGGCGAGCTTCTGCACGTTCGGCCTGATCGTCAGGACAAGGTTGTTGCCGTGCACGGTCGCGTTGCCGATCCGGTCGAGCACCTGCCGGAAGGCGTTCGAAAGGCTCGTGTTCGCTCCGGTGAGGTAGTCGTTCATCGAGCGCTCGAGACCCGCCTGCGAGCGCGCCGCGGTCGAGTAGCCGACCGTCTGCGCGGCCAGCCCGTGCTGCGGATAGCGGCGGAAGTAGAGCGTCTGCCCGCCGACCTTCTTCTTCGTGTTCGCCGCGAGGATCGCCGAGTGCCCGGCGCCGTAGATGAGCCCTCGCGCGATCGTGAACTGGACGACGCGCTGGATCGCGTTGTCCTGGCGGTCC
>DASSGL010000225.1:0-5957 GCA_035693525.1 Gaiellaceae bacterium
GACTTCGTCGCCAGGCTCGCCCGCGCTCGCATCGGATCGACGCACAATCAATATGCGCGCTCCGAGCTACGGCGCGAGCGTCTGCGCAGGTACCTCGGCGACCGAGAGGAGGCCTCGACGATTCTCGTCGGCGAGGCCGCCGGCTATCGCGGCGCGCGGGTCAGCGGCATCGCCTTCACGTCCGAGCGGCAGCTCACCGGCCGCGGCCCCGCAGAGGCGAGCGCGACCATCGTGCACCGAGTGCTCGCAGAGCTCGGCGTCGTCGACGACGTCCTGCTCTGGAACGTCGTGCCGACGCATCCCGGCACGACGACGTCGAACCGACGCCCGACACGCGCCGAGGTCGAAGCGTCGCGTGCGTTCCTCGCCGAGCTGGCGAGGGGCCGCCGCGTCCTCGCCGTCGGCCGACTTGCGGCCGAGGTGCTCGATGCTCCGTACATCCGCCACCCGGCACGGGGCGGCGCGCCTGCGTTCGCGGAGGGGCTGCGGCGTAGACTCGCGCGATGAGCGGCGTCATCCGCCGGAACGCGTTTCTGCTCGCGGCGTGCCTTGTCGCGAACTCCGCTGGCTTCCAGCTCGCTGCCGCCTTGAGCTCCGTGACGCTCGTCGCGGTCACCGGCGTCACAGGTGTTCTCGGCCTCGGCCCGGCGATCTTCCTGACCGCCGGCGCCGTCGCCGTGGGGCCCGCCGGGCGGCTGATGGATCGGGTCGGGCGGATGCCGGTCATACGAGCCGCCTTCCTCACGGGCGCCGTCGGCAGCGCGGTCGTCGCGGCGGGGTGCAGGACGTCGTCGGCGGTGCTTGTGTGCCTCGGGCTCGCGCTCGTCGGTGCAGCCGGCTCGGTCGTGCTGCTCTCGCGCGCCGCTGCTGCCGAGATGTTCCCGCCCGAGCGTCGCGCCCGCGGCATGTCGTTCGTCCTCTTCGGCGCGGTGTCGGGCGCGGTGTGGGGGCCGCTCGTCTTCGGCCCGCTCTTCGCGAACCGCTCCACGGCGGCGCACGCGCTTGCCGCGCCGTGGCTGATCGGCGTCCCGTTCATGCTCGCGGGCCTCGCGATCGCCTCGGTCGTGCGTCCGGATCCCAAGGAGATCTCGAGGTCGTACCACTCGGAGCACGACGACAGCACACCCGCCGCGCCGCTGCGCGAGATCGTCGGCCGCCCGGGCGTCATCGCGGCCATGGTCGGGGTCGTCGCGAGCTTCTCGGTCATGGCCTCGGTCATGAACCTCTCCGGCTACGTCGCGTTCGGCCGCGGCCACCACCAGGACGACGTCTTCACGATGATCAGCATCCACATCCTCGGGATGTACGGGCTCGTGCTGTTCGTCGGCGACCTGATCGATCGCTTCGGCCGCCGCCGCGCGCTCGTGGGCGGCCTGGCGGTGATGACCGTCTCGAACGCGGCTCTCGTCTGGCTCGGCGGCGTAGGCGGGATGAGCCTTGCTCTGCTCGGCCTCGGGCTCGGCTGGTGCTTCTCCTACGTCGCAGCGACGACCGAGCTCGTCGAGGTCTCGGCCCCCTCCGAGCGGGGCAAGCTCGTCGGGTTCTCTGACCTCTGCGCAAGCCTCACGGCCGCCGGGCTCGCGCTCCTCGGCGGGCTCGTCTACACGGGAGGCGGAGTGGTGGCGCTCGCCGTCTCCGCGGCCGCCCTCGCGGCGGTTCCGGCCCTCTGGCTCGGCCTTCGGCCGGCCCCGGCGCCACTGCCCGCCGTGGACTAGAGGCTCTCCCGGAGTTTCGCTACCATTCCGGCCCGGCGGACGCGTGGTCCGCCGCTTTCTGTGATGAAGACCTATTCCGCCAAGCCGGCAGAGATCACGCGTGACTGGTACCTCGTCGATGCCGACGGGCAGACGCTCGGCCGTCTTGCGACCGTCATCGCCGACACGCTGCGCGGCAAACGGAAGCCGATCTTCACGCCCCACGTCGACACCGGCGACTTCGTCGTCGTCGTCAACGCGGAGAAGATCGTCGTCACGGGCTCGAAGCTCGACCAGAAGCGCTACTACCGCCACTCCGGCTATCCGGGCGGGCTCAGGAGCCGCACGCTGCGCGAGCAGCTCGAGCGGCGCCCGACCGAGGTCCTGCGCACGGCTGTGAAGGGCATGCTTCCCAAGAACAAGCTCGGGCGCCACCAGATCACGAAGCTGAAGATCTACGCAGGCCCGGATCATCCGCATGTCTCGCAGAACCCGCAGCCGTTGAAGCTTTCGTCTGAGAGGGAGCAGTGAGTTGAGTCAGATCGCGCAGTATCGAGGCACCGGGAAGCGCAAGACATCCGTCGCGCGCGTCATCCTCAGACCCGGCGACGGCGCCACGTGGGTCAACGGCCGCACGCTCGAGGAGTACTTCCCGCGCAACATCTGGCGCACGATCGCCACGTCCCCGCTCAAGGTCGCCGGCGTCGAAGGTCAGTACGACCTGCGCGTGCGCGTCGGCGGAGGCGGGCTCACGGGCCAGGCGGGCGCGGTCCGCCACGGCATCGCCCGCGCGCTCGTCGAGGCGAACCCGGAGCTTCGGGTGCCCTTGAAGCGCGAAGGCTTCCTCACGCGCGATGCGCGGCAGGTCGAGCGCAAGAAGGCGGGCTTGCACAAGGCGCGCAAGGCGCCGCAGTTCTCGAAGCGCTGACAAGCGAGTACCCGCGCGCATATTTCGCGCGTTCTGGGAGATACTCAGGGCTGCACCCGGGGGCTTTTCGTGATCTCACGCGATACTCATACCGTCCCGATAAGGTCCCGCGGCGTGGCGCGGAACTACTTCGGCACCGACGGTGTCCGCGGCATCGTCGGCGAGTTCGTGACTGCAGATCTCGTCGAGCGGCTCGGTAGGGCGTCGGCGCTCTGGTCGGGCCGCGGACGCGTCTTCGTCGGTCGGGACACGCGCGCTTCGGGCGTCGAGCTCGAGAAGGCCTTTGCAAGGGGCGTCGCATCCGCGGGAGGCTCGGCCGTGCTTGCAGGCGTCGTGCCCACGCCGGCGGTCGCGCTGCTCCGTCTCGATCTCGGCATCGTGATCACGGCGTCGCACAACCCGCCCGAGTACAACGGCGTCAAGTTCTTCGATCGCGACGGCCACAAGCTGAGCGACGCCGCGGAGGAGGAGATCGAGGCACTCCTCGACGCACCGGCGACCGGAGGCGGTGAGATCGACCACGTCGACGTCGCAGGCGACAGCTACCTCGATCACGTACTCGAGCGCTTCGGCTCGGACCTCGGCGGCATGCGCATCGTCGTCGACTGTGCGAACGGCGCGTACTCCGGCATCGCGCCTCGTGCGTTCAGCAATCTCGGCGCCGAGGTGCTCGCGATCGGCAACGAGCCCGACGGCACGAACATCAACGTCGGTTGTGGCGCAACCGACCTCGGCGCGTTGCGCCAGGCCGTCACGGGCGGATCGTTCGACCTCGGCATCGCGTTCGACGGCGACGGCGACCGCATGCTTGCGGTCGACGAGAACGGCGACGTCGTCGACGGCGACCAGATCGTCGCCGTGCTCGCGCTGCACATGGGCGTCGATCTCGTCGCCGTGACCACGATGACGAACCTCGGATTCCATCGCTTGATGGAGGACAAGGGCGTTCGCGTCGTCACGACCGACGTCGGCGACCGCTACGTGCTGGAGGCGCTCTACCGCGAAGGCGGAATCCTCGGCGGCGAGCAGTCCGGGCACGTGATCGTTCTGCGCGATCACGTCACAGGCGACGGGCTCGCGTCGGCGCTCCTGCTGTGCGGCGCGCTGCGCGGACGCACGCTGTCGGATGCGGCCGGCGCCATGGAGCGCTACCCGCAGGTGAAGCAGAACCTGCCGCGCGTCGGACGCGGCCCGCTGCCCCAAGGCCTGCTCGAACGCCTCGAGGACGTGAACGCCGAGCTCAACGGCGGCGGTCGCGTGCTCGTCCGGCCGTCCGGCACGGAACCTCTTGTTCGCATTCTCGCCGAGGCTCCGACGCACCAGGAAGCCGAAGCCCTCTGTGCTAGGATCGCGGCGCTCGTGATCCAGGAGCTCGGCTGACCGGCCCGCGACGAGGCGAGTCCGGCGCAGAAGCCGGGCTCGTCGTGTTTCTGGGGAATTCCGCGTTGTGCGGGGGAAAAGAGGCGGAACGTGTGCGGGATCATCGGCTACGTAGGGGGACGTGAGGCCAAGCCGCTCCTGCTGCACGGCCTTCGACGGCTCGAGTACCGGGGCTACGACTCCGCCGGCATCGCGCTCCGCGAGGACGGCGGCCTCGACTACGTCCGCGCGGTCGGGAACCTGCAGAACCTCGTCGAGGCAGCAGGCCCGAACGGCTCGGTCGCGCGTCACGGCCTCGGGCACACGCGTTGGGCGACGCACGGTGCGGTCACCGAGAAGAATGCTCATCCGCTCGTCGGCTGCGACGCGACCAAGGTCGCGATCGTCCTCAACGGCATCGTCGAGAACTATCGCGAGCTGCGCGAGCAGCTGATCGAAGACGGGCACACGTTCACCTCGGAGACGGACGCGGAGGTCGTCGTGCACCTCCTCGAGCGCGAGTACGAGGGCGACCTCGTGCAGGCGCTCATCCGCGTCTATCCGGCGCTCGAGGGCCACTTCACGATCGTCGCGATCCACCACGACAACCCCGACGTGCTCGCGGGCGTGCGTCATCAGACTCCGCTCGTCGTCGGGCTCGGCGACGGCGAGAACTTCCTCGCATCGAACGTCGCAGCGTTCCTGAGCGAGACGCGGCGTGCCGTCTTCCCGGCCGACGGCGAGGTCGTCGAGATCACGCCGGCGGGTGCGCGGTTCTTCAAGGACGGCATCGAGGTCGAGCATCCCGAGGTCGAGGAGCTCGACTGGGACGAAGACAACGCCGAGAAGGGCGGCTACGAGACGTTCATGCTGAAGGAGATCTACGAGCAACCCGAAGCCGTGCGCGAGACGATCGGCGACCGGGTGCGCGGCCACGATCTCCTGCTCGAAGCGCTAGGCCTCTCGGAGCTGGAGGTCCGCAATCTGCGCCGCATCGTCGTGGTCGCCGCGGGAACCTCCTACCACGCCGGCGTGGTCGGCCGGTACATCATCGAGGAGTGGGCGCGAATCCCCGTCGAGCCGGACATCGCGAGCGAGTGGATCTACCGCAACCCCGTCCTCTCGAGAGACACGCTCGTGATCGGTATCTCGCAGTCGGGCGAGTCACGCGACACGATCAACGCGATGAAGCTCGCGCGCGAGCGCGGCGCGCGGACCCTCGCGATCACGAACATGATGGGCACGCAGATCACGCGCGAGGTCGACGCGACGCTGTACACGCGCTGCGGCATCGAGATCGGCGTCGCCGCATCGAAGACGTTCACGGCTCAGGTCGCGCTGCTGAGCCTCCTCGCGCTGCGTCTCGCCGAGATTCGCCAGACCCTCCCGCAGGAGGAGATCGACTTCGTGCTCGACCGGCTGCACGAGCTTCCTGACAAGATCGCCGCGTTCCTCGACGGCGATCATCCGGTCGACGAGATCGCCAAGCGCTTCTATCAACATTCGTTCTTCCTCTACCTCGGAAGGCACATCGGCCTTCCGGTCGCGCTCGAAGGCGCGCTCAAGCTGAAGGAGATCTCGTACATCCCGACCGACGCGTACTCCGCCGGCGAGATGAAGCACGGGCCGATCGCGATGCTCGACGAAGGAACGCCCGTGGTCGTCGTCGCGACGAACATCCACGTCTACGACAAGATCGTCTCGAACATCCAGGAGACGCGGGCCCGAGGCGCTCACGTGATCGCAATCGCGACCGACGGGAACGAAGACATCCAGCACCACGCCAACGACGTCATCTACGTGCCACGGACAGCGAACTTCCTGCAGGCGATCCTCGCGGTGATCCCGCTCCAGCTGCTTGCCTATCGCATCGCGAGGCTGCGCGGCCTCAACGTCGACCAGCCGCGCAACCTGGCAAAGACAGTGACGGTGGAGTAGAACCTCGGCTGTGGGATTGACCGAACGGCTGGCGCTCG
>DASSGL010000226.1:0-3698 GCA_035693525.1 Gaiellaceae bacterium
CCGGTCGGCAACGCCGCAGGCGACCGCTTCTCGAGCTGGCTGAACCCGACCTCGATCCTCGTCGGCGTCCTCGCCGTCGCCACCTCCGCGTATCTCGCCGCCGTCTATCTCGCCGCCGATGCGGCACGGCGTGACGAGCGCGGGCTCGAGCGCGCATTCCGGGCGCGGGCGCTGGGCGCCGGCGTCGTGGGCGGAGCGCTCGCGCTGGCCGGAATCTTCGTCGTCCGTGACGACGCGCACTCGCTCTACGACGAGCTCGTCTCCGGCCGAGCTCTGCCCGCGGTCGTCGTCTCCGCGGTGGCGGGTCTCGCGACGCTCGCGCTCGTGTACCGCCGACGCTTCGAGGCGGCGCGCTACAGCGCCGCACTCGCAGTTGCCGCCGTCGTAGCCGGCTGGGCGCTCGCGCAGTGGCCGACCATCCTTCCGGGCCTCGGCGTTCGCCGGGCAGCCGCGCCACACGACACGCTCGTCGCCGTCGTGGCCGCAGTGCTCGGCGGCGGCGCGATCGTCTTCCCTTCGCTCGCCCTTCTCTTCCGGCTGACGCTCGCCGGGCGCTTCGATCGAGGACGCCCCGCCCAGGCGGCTCCTCCCGCCCGCGGGCGGGACGAGGCGAGCCCCACGCTTCTCGGCCGCGTGGCGGTCGGGTGCCTCATCGTGGGGTTCGGACTGCTGACCGTCGCCGACTCGGCCTGGGCACACGCCGTCGGCGTGACGGCCTTGTTCGCGTTCGTGGTCGCCGGCTTCCTCGCACTTGTGCCCGTCGAAGAATCGTGAGACTCGTGAGCTCGGCTCCGGAGTGTGTGCCGATCAAGTGACGGCCGCAGACGAGCCGTTTGTGAGCTCGGTTCTATGCAGTGTGACGAGCCGCTCTGCGTCTTCGCCCTCGTCAGGGCTGCGGAGGATCGTGACGGTCGCGCTTCGCTCGTCGAGCACGAGCTCGCCGATCGAGTTGTCGAACGTCTCTGCGCGCACGCGATGCCACCGCGCCGAAGGTGCGCCCACACCCGCCAGGCGAGCGAGCGCGTGGAAGACGAAGCCCGAGACGCGTGAGCCCGTCGCGCGGACGATGCGCCTCTCTTTGGTCGAGAGGGGATTGCGGAAGGGCGAGCAGACGATCTGGAACACGCGGCATGCGCGATCGCGGGTCCTCAGGTCGACCTCGGACACGTAGGCGCAATGCACGTCACCGCCGAGCAGGAGGATCGACGCCGGTGCAGGGACGTTCCCGGCGCCCGCCGCGATCTGGCGCAGCCAGTCGCAAAGACGTTCGAACGACTGGTTGAACGCAGACCAATGCTCGAGGTCGACTGCTCTCCGGAGACGCTCGCTCAGATCGGCGACCTTCTGGCCCCAGCGTCCCGCACAGAGCGACTCGTTCCAGGCCTGCAGGTGATGTATCCCGTGCGGCATGAAGACCGGGAGCGTGCTCGCAACGATCACGTGGTCGAATGCGCCGACCGAATGGTCGACGATCCAGTCCCATTCCTCTTCGTCGACCATTTCCCGCTTTCCGTCGGCGAGCACTCGTGCCGCGCGTGAGTCGAGCACGAGCAGGCGCGTGTCTCCGAAGTCGCGGTAGTAGGCCCAGCGGCTGGCCGCGGACTCCCGATCCCAGTTGTGTGCTGCCCGTCTGAGTCGCGGGCCGGCGTCGTCGTCTCCCTTGACGAGCTCGAGCATCTCTTCTTCTGCGAGCTCTGGCGGGGAGAGGTTTCCGAGGTGCTGGTAGATCCAGTACGACATGAAGGCGCCGGTGATTCGTGCTTCCCACCACGGCCGTCCGCGCATCTCCTGCACCCAGAGCCAGGAGATGTTCCAGTCGTCGTGAACGTCGTGGTCGTCGAAGATCATCGCGGTCGGCACGGTGGAGAACAGCCAGCGGATATCCGGGTCGGACCACGATTCGCGGTAGAGGCGGGTGTACTCCTCGAAGTCGGCGATCTGCTCACCTGGACCTCCGTCGATGTCGCGCGTGCTCCGGATGAAGTCGAGCGTCGCCGGTGAGACCTCGTCGGCGTAAACCTGGTCGCCGAGCAGTAGAACTGCGTCGGGCCACTCGCTCTCTCCCCGCCGGAGCTGCTTCGCATATGTCCAGAGCGCATCGACGCCGATCTCGCGTACGTCGTCCGGCCAATGCTTCCCCAACTCGGTCGGCTCGGGGTTGCCGATGCGGCACGAGCCGAACACGAGCCTCGAGCGGCGTTGGTTCGCCCGCGTGCGGACGACCGGTCGCGGTCGCCCGTCGTCCGGGGGCCAGACCTCCACACCGTCGAGTCGCACCTGATAGGGCGTGACCGTCCCAGGCTCGAGGTCGTCGACGAGGAGGAGCGCGTAATGATGGCCTTCGACGGCGAAGGTGCTCGCCCGGTGGCCAAGGATCTCGACGACGCACGCTGCGCTCGTTTCGACCCAGAACGTCGCGCTCTCGGTTCCCGCGTATCGCAACATCGGGCCGAGCACGAGCTCCGTCACGTCGCGCTCGGGGGTTCAGATCCGTCGATAGCGCGCTTCCGTGATCGAGAAGGCCGCAAAGGCCACGAATCCCGCAGCGACCAAGCCGAGCAACCACGATCCGTACGCGCCGTTGTAGAGCTTCGCGAGCGCCCCGTCCAGCCCGACCGCCTCGTCGGCCTTGTAGTCGATCGACGCCTTGATGAGAAAGATGCCGACGAGACCGAACACGACCGCACGTGCCAGGTGACCGACGGTCCCGACGACCGTGAACCACTTCTTCATCGCGGGAGACATCTTCTCCGTGTTGGAGTCGCGGAGGAACTTCTGGCGCGCGCCGCGGACGAGCTGATAGATCGCGACTCCGAGCAGCACGATCCCGGCGATCGCCACGATCCAGCGGCCGGCCGGCCACCCGAAGACGTCATTCGCCGTCTTCTTGGCGTTGCCGGACTTGCCCCCACTCGGGCGCAGCAGGATCTGCACGGCGACCGCGCACATCGATGCGTACACGATCCCGCTGCCGAGAGCGCCAAGCCGTTCAAGGCCTCGGTCGGCACCCTCTGGGCCGTGGCCGAGCGCTGCACGGAAGAGTCGCCAGAGCGAGTAGCCGCCGAGCCCGACTGCGACCGCCGCCAGGAGAACATGTCCGAAGGAGTGCTGCTCGATCGAGTGCAGCGCACCCTGCTGGTTCGTGATCTTGCCGCCGTGCCCGAACGCGAGGTCGAGCGCCAGCACGCCGATGATCCCGTAGACGAGGCCGCGTGCGACGAACCCTGCGCGCGAGAGGATCTCGAACGGCCGCGAGTTGACGAAGTCCTCTCCGGCAGCCCGCGCCTCGACCGCGGCGGCTCCGGTGTCGTGGCGACTGCTCACGGGTGCCTCGGCACGCAGACGATGACCGCAGTCGGCTCGACCTTGATCTTGAAGGACTTGACCTTGACCCGATCGCCGCCGTCGACCTCGTACAGCACCTTGCGGTCGAGCTTGACCTCGATCTTCTTCGCACTCGTGGCGCGGACGAGCGGTGATCTGTCCGCATGCCCCAGTGCAGTGCGCGCCAGCGTACGCACCCAGTCGGTGATTCCGTCGGCGTTCACGACCCCGATCTCGAGGCGTCCGTCGTCGGGACGAGCATTCTCGAAGACCTCGATCCCGCCGAAGAGGCGGCCGACGTTGCCGACGAGGATGCAGCTCGCGTTTCCCGAGTACCAGGAGGTGCCGTCGATCGCGATCTTGGCCTTGAACGG
>DASSGL010000227.1:0-2175 GCA_035693525.1 Gaiellaceae bacterium
CTTCTTGTTGACCCGCTTCGGCACCTCGATGCGCAGGCGCGCGAGCACGTCGCCCTTGCCGGAGCCGTTCAGCTTCGGCGCGCCGCGACCCTTGATGCGAAGCAGCTTGCCGTCCTCGGAGCCGGCAGGCACCTTCAGCGACACGGCGCCCTCCGGTGTCGGCACCTCGACCTTGCCGCCGAGGGCCGCCGTCGGGAACGACACGGGCACCTGCACGACGAGATCGTCGCCTCGCCGTTCGTACGTGGGCGACGGCGTGACGCGGGCGTGGACGATGAGGTCGCCGGCGGGGCCGCCGTTCTCGCCCGCCTCGCCCTTCCCCTTGAGACGGATCTTCGTGCCGTCTTTGACGCCGGGCTTGATCTTCACGGTGTAGGTCTTGATGCGCCGCTCGCGGCCCGTGCCACGGCAGTGTGGGCAGGGCTGCTCGATCACGGTTCCGTTGCCGCGGCAGCGTGGGCACGGCTGCGACAGCGCGAAGAGGCCCTGCGACTCCGACTTGACGCCGCGGCCGTTGCACTCCGGGCAGATGACCGGGGCGGTTCCCGGCTGCGCGCCGGTGCCGCCGCACTCGCGGCACGCCGTCGTCAGCTCGACGGGAACCTTGACCTCGGAGCCGCGCAGAGAGTCCTCGAACGAGAGCTGGACCTGCACGTCGACGTCCGCACCGCGGACCGGCTGTCTGCGCGCACGCGTGCCGCCGCCGCGCCCCCCGCCGAAGATCCCGCCGAACAGGTCGCCGAGGTCGCCGACGTCGAAGCCGGAGAAGTCGAAGTTGACGTTCTGACCGGCAGGGCCGGGACGCCCGTTCGTCTGGCCGAAGCGGTCGTACTGCTTGCGCTTGTCCTCGTCCGCGAGGACGTCGTACGCGTGCTGCACGTCCTTGAAGCGGTCCTCCGCCTCCTTGTCGCCCGGGTTCTTGTCCGGGTGGTACTGGCGCGCGAGCTTGCGGTACGCCTTCTTGATCTCGTCCTGCGACGCGGACTTCGAGACGCCGAGCGTGTCGTAGAGGGTCGCCATCTAGCCCTCGTCGCCCTCCGGCGGAAGGGGCGGCGCGGCCGCGATCACGACGCGCGCCGGCCGGACGACGCGCTCGCCGAGCGTGTAGCCCTTCTGCACGACGTCGATGACCGAGCCCTCGTCGGCCTCGGACGGCTGCGAAAGGAGCGCCTCGTGGACGTGCGGGTCGAACTTGCCGTCGGTTGCGATCGCCCGAAGCCCCTGCCGCTCGAGCACGTTCGCAAGCGAGCGGTGCACGAGACGAACGCCCTCCTCCAGCGCCGCCTCCTCATGCTCGGCCGCGGCGGTCAGCGCGCGCTCGAGGTCGTCGAGGATCGGCAGAAGCTCCTTCACGAGCCGCTCGTTCGCGAGCGCGACGTACTCCTCGCGCTCGCGGGCGGCGCGCTTCTTGTAGTTGTCGAGGTCGGCAGCCGCACGCTTCCAGCGGTCGATCGCCTCGTCGCGTTGTTGGGTGAGGAGGCTCACCGCCTCGTCACCCAACGGTGCCTGGCGGTCGACGACGGGGCTCGATGCCTCGTCGCCGACCGGTGCCTGGCTCGGAGCAGCCGTGCCTGGCACCGCTTCCGTGCGATTCTTGCGAGGCTCGTCCGTCATTACGACGTCTTCGCCTCCTCATCCACGACCTCGTACTCGGCGTCCTCGACGACCTCGTCGTCGGCGGTCGTCGCACCGTCGCCGCCACCCGCGGACTGCGCCTGCGCCTGTGCAGTCGCCTGCGCATACACCGCCTCGGCGAGCTTGTGCGAGGACTCCTGCAGGGCCTCCGTCTTGGCCTTGATGTTGGAGACATCGTCGGTCTCGAGCGCCTGCCGGAGCTCCATGATGCGCCCCTCGATCGTCGAGGCCTCAGCCTCTTCGAGCTTGTCGCGGTGCTCCTTCAGCGAGCGCTCGGTCTGGTAGGCGAGCTGCTCCGCGTTGTTCTTGACGTCGACCGTCTCGCGCAGCTTGCGCGCCTCGTCGGCGTGCGCCTCCGCGTTCCGGATCATGTCCTGCACCTCGTTCTCCGAGAGGCCGGAGCCGCCCTGGATCTGGATCTGCTGCACGTTGCCCGTGCCCATGTCCTTCGCCGAGACGTTGATGATCCCGTTCGCGTCGATGTCGAACGCGACCTCGACCTGCGGCATGCCCCGCGGCGCCGGCGGGATGCCGACGAGC
>DASSGL010000228.1:0-2400 GCA_035693525.1 Gaiellaceae bacterium
CTCGCCCGCCAAGGGCGGACAGCCGACGCGGAAACCGTCGCGCGCGAGGCAGCGGCGATCGCGGAGGAGACCGACGAGCTCAATCTCCGGGCCGCCGTCCGCCTGGCGCTCGCCGACGTACTCGACGCGGATGGCAGATCCGACGAAGCGTCCGTCGAACGTGCGCTCGCACGCTCGGCGTACGTGGCCAAGGGAAACGTCGCCGCGGTGCGTCGGCTCGAGCGCGGACGCACCGCGGCTGTCTCGTCTCCGTCGGCGTCCTAGACGCCGCTGGGGTCGCCGTTGCCGGCGAGCGCGACGAGCGGGAGGATCGCGGCCACGATGCTGATGAACGTGGTGGCGAGCGCGAGGCGAATCCCGAACGTGGTGCGCGCGGTGCGGAACATCCGAGCCTCCTTCGAGGGAGTGGTCGTTGACGCCGACCACGCTCGGACGACCCGCCAACGGCGGGCTCACGGGGCACTATTCGCTCGCTAACGAGGGAGCTACAGGCGCGCGAGCATCGTCACGGCGTGCTCGTCCGCGCGCACCGTCTCGAAGCCGAAGCGCTCGTAGTACGCCGTCTGCTCGGGTGAGGAGCTGAGGCTGACCGCGGCGTAGCCGTCCTCTCGGGCGCGTGCGAGCAGCGCTTCGAGGAGCTCTTTGCCGGCGCCCTTCCCGCGACGGCTCGGGACGACGGCGATCGTCAGCTCCGGTGTCTCGGCGTCGACGAAGCCGAACCCCGGCTCACGCTCGGTGAAGAGGCGGTACCACGCGGCGCCGTACGCGTGCGGGCCCTCCATCGCGACCACTCCGGTGTCGCCCGGCCGCCCCCAGTTCTGGACGTACCGGTAGACCGGCCGCTCGGCGTCTTCGGCGAAGCGCCAGTGGTAGGCGTGGCGGAGCATGTCGCGCAGGAACCGCACGTCGTGGATATCGACGGGCCTGAGCATCCCGCTGGAGTCTAGAAGCGGTGCCGGGCACGCCCCGCGGCCGAGCCACCAGGTGTCTGGCTCCCGCGGAGCGGGTGCCTGACACCGCTTTTCGCCCTCCTACAGCTCCTGCGCGAGCTGGATGCGGTTGCCGTCGGGGTCGTAGACGTCGACGAGGCGCATCTCGCCCTGGAGCTCGACGATGATGCCGACGTTCACGCCCTCCTCGCGGAGCCGCTCGGCTTCCGCCTTCAGGTCGCCGACGTCGACGTGCGCGACTGCGGGGTCGGGCTCCGGCTCGCCCTCGGCGAGGCCGACCTCCATCGCGCCGTGCCGCAGGTGCGACCAGCGCTCCCCGAAGTCGACGGATACCTCCTCGAAGCCGAGGGTCTCCCGATAGAAGCGCCGCGCGTCGTCGAGGTCCCTGACGTGGTACCAGACGGTCGGCACCATCAGAGGGCCAGGCCGGGATCCTCGAGGAAGGCCTTGAGCGTCTTCAGGAACTCGGCACCCGTCGCGCCGTCCACCGCGCGGTGGTCGCACGTCAGCGTCATGGTCATGATCGGCAGCACGTGCAGCTCGCCCTCGCGCGGCACGACCTGGTCTCGCGTCGAGCCCACCGCCAGGATCGAAGCCTGCGGCGGGTTCAGCACGGCGATGAACTGATCGATCTCGTACATGCCGAGATTCGAGATCGTGAACGTGCCGCCCTCGAGATCCTGGGCGCGCAGCTTCGCCTCCCGCGCGCGCCCGACGACGTCGGCGCGCACCTGGGCGACCTGCGCGATCGTGAGGCGTTCGGCGCCGTGCACGACCGGCACGACGAGCCCCTGCGGCGCGGCGACCGCGATCCCGATGTCCGCGTTCGAGAACACGAGCAGCGAGTCGTCGGCGAACTGGACGTTCATGTCGCGATGGCGAATGAGCGCCTGCGCAGAGAGCTTCGTGAGCACGTCCGTGACCGTGATCCGCACGTCGGGGTTCAGCTCGCGCTGTCCCGCGACGAGCTCGTTCGCACGCGTCATGTCGACGTCGACGGTGAGTTGGAACGCGGGCACCGTCCACGCCTGCGTCAGGCGTCGCGCAATCGTCCTGCGCACGCTCGAGAGAGGACGCGACTCGACGTCGCCGGTGGGAGCCGGCGCGGCGGCAGGTGCCGCGGTCGGGGGTGCGCCTTCGAGGTCCTGCGCCACGATGCGGCCTTCCGGGCCGGTCCCCGTCAGGGAGGAGAGATCGATCCCGCGCTCTCTCGCGATGCGGCGGGCCAGGGGCGAGGCCTTGATGCGCCCGTTCGTGCCCGTCGCCGGTGGAGATGCCACGGCCTGCTGCTCCGGCTCCCGCACACGAGGCGCGGGCGAAGGACCGTCTCCTTTCGGGGCGCCGCCGCCGTCAGCCGATTCGACAACCGCTTCGCCCTGCTCGCCGATGAACGCGATCGTCCGGCCGACCTCGACCTCTCCTTCCGGGATCGAGATCTTGAGCAGGACTC
>DASSGL010000229.1:0-18039 GCA_035693525.1 Gaiellaceae bacterium
GCGGGAATCCCGTTCGATCCCGCGCTCGAGGTCGAGGCAGACTTCCAGATCGGGCCTGGTGCGGAGGCGGCGGCGAGCCTGCTCGACCTGCCGGAGCCGCCGACCGCCATCTTCGGGTTCAGCGATGCGATCGCCGTCGGCGCTATGCGCGCGGCGCGCCAGCGCGGACTGCGCCTCCCGGAAGATCTCTCGATCGTCGGGTACGACGACGTGATGTACGCGACGATCGTGACGCCGGCGCTCACCACCGTTCGCCAGCCGCTCGCCGAGATGGGGCGCACGGCTGTCCATTTCGTAGTGCGGCTCCTCGAGGCGCAACACCTGGGCTCGCAGCAGATCGAGCTGCCCACCCGGCTCGTCGTCCGCCAGTCGACGGCGCCACCGCCACGGCCGTCGTCAAAGCCTCCGAGCGCTCGCACCGGACGAAGCTGATCTCGCCGACGCCAAACGTCGATCTTCCTGGCCGGCCTCGCCGAGTACGCCGAGACAGGCCACGGGAAGCGCTACGTCGGTTGACGGGTTTCCGAGAATGGAATGGGGTGCTCGCTCCATGGCGGTGCGCATCCGGGACGGCGAAGCTGGGCGTGATGCGCGGAACGATCGTCTGTGATGTGACCGAGCCCCTCGCCGGCCGGAGCGCGGCCGAGTTCGCCGGGGCGATCGGCGCGCGGGTGGGCTTGCGGCTCGTGCTCGTGCACGTCGTGTCCGTAGCCGACGATCAAACAGCGAGCGACGGCCGCAGCGCCGCCGATCGGACGCTCGAGGCTATCGCGCTCGAGCTCGGACACGACGCCGAGCAGCGCGTCGCGGTCGGGAATCACGTGGACGCTCTTGCCCGCGTAGCCTCGGAGGAAGGCGCCGATGTGATCGTGATCGGCGCGCGTCCGGCCGGCCTCGGCGGCCGAAACCTGCGCGGCGCGCTCGCGCGCAACCTCGAGGCGGCGACCTCGGTGCCGGTCCTCGTTGCGCCGCCGTCGACACGGAAGCGCAGCGACCGACGGCTCGCAGCGGCCGCCGACGGCGATTAGCCGGTAGAACATCCAGGGAGAGAACGACCGGTGCGCTTCTCACGGCTACCGCTGCTCTGGCGCGTTTTCGCGATCAACGCGACGCTGCTCGTCGTCGCGACGCTCGTGGCAGTGCTCGTCGGCGATCGGATCCGCGTTTCGCTCGCCTTCGTCGAAGGCGTCGACATCGCGATCGCGTTGATCGTGATGCTCGCGGCGAACCTCGTGCTCCTGCGGCATACGCTCAGGCCGGTTGAGCGGCTCGTCGAGCGGATGCGGACCGTCGATCTGCTGCGACCGGGACAGCGGCTGGCCGAGGAGGGCACGGTCGAGGTTGCGGAGCTCGTCCGCGTCTTCAACCAGATGCTGGACCGGCTCGAGGCGGAGCGGCAGCAGAGCGGCGCGCGCGTGTTGCGGGCGCAGGAGGCGGAGCGGTCGCGTGTCGCGCGCGGGCTGCACGACGAGGTCGGACAGGTGCTGACGGGCGTCCTGCTGCAGCTCGACTCGCTTGCACAGACGCGCGACGGCGAAAGCCGCGCCGCGGTCGAGGAGACGAAGGAAGCCGTGCGGCAGGCGTTGGAGGAAGTGCGTCGCATCGCGCGTGAGCTCCGTCCCGAGATGCTCGACCAGCTCGGCCTCGTCAGTGCGCTGATCGAGCTGTCGCGCAAATTCGGCGACCAGAGCGGGTTGCGCATCGACCGGCGCCTCGCGGACGAGCTGCCGCCGCTCTCGGACGAGGCTGAGCTCGCCGTCTACCGCGTCGCGCAGGAGAGCCTGACGAACGTCGCGCGGCACGCGCGGGCGTCGCGGGTGGAGCTCGCGCTCGAGCCCTGTGCGCATAGCGTCGTCCTCCGCGTCGTCGACGACGGCTCCGGCATCGACGAGGCGACCGCGGTGAACGGAATCGGCGGCCTGCGCGGCATGCGCGAGCATGCCGTGCTCGTCGGCGGTGCGCTCGCGGTCAAGCGCGGGCGCGAGGGCGGCGTCGAAGTGAGGCTCGAGGTCCCGGCGAGGGGCGCCTGATGCCGATCCCGCTCGTCACCCGGATCCTCGTCGCCGACGACCACCCGATCGTGCGCTCCGGGTTGAAGAAGGTGCTCGACGCGCAGCCCGACATGGAGGTCGTCGCCGAGGCCGAGGACGGCGCCGAGGCGATCAAGAAGACGTTCGCAGAGGACATCCATCTCGCGATCCTCGACGTCTCGATGCCGAAGACCACCGGAATCCAGGCCGCCGAAGAGCTGCACAAGCGCAAGCCGGAGCTGAAGCTGCTGATGCTGTCGATGTACGACAGCGAGCAGTTTCTGTTCGAGGCGCTGAAGGCCGGCGCATCCGGGTACGTCCTCAAGTCCGACGCCGATCACGACCTCGTCGAGGCTGTTCGCCGCACGATGCGCGGCCAGTCGTTCCTCTATCCCTCCGCGGTCTCCACCCTCATCAAGGACTTCGTCGAGCGCGGCCGGCCCGGCGACGAGCAGTTCGACGTTCTCACGCCGCGCGAGGTTCAGGTGCTGAAGCTGATCGCGGAGGCGTACACCTCGAAGGAGATCGCCAAGGAGCTCGTGATCAGCGTCAAGACCGTCGAGCGCCACCGCCAGAACATCCTCGTCAAGCTCGGGATGAGCGACCGCGTCGAGCTCACGCGCTATGCGATCCGCCGAGGCTTGATCCAACCTTAGATTCCGAAATGGGTTGGTAGCCCCATGGCGGGCGACCCGTCGCTGCGCGACGCTCGGCGTGTGACACGCATTCGCCACGTCGGCGTCTGGCTCGTCGTCTCGCTCCTGATCGTCACGTTGATCGTGACGCTCGTCGCGGAGCTCCTTGCGTGAACGCAGCTCACGCTTCGACGGCAAGCACCTTGAAGTGGCGACGGCCGCGCGGAGCGTCGACGCGTGCGACCTCGCCGCGGCGCAGCCCGAGAACGGCCCTCCCGAGAGGCGAGGCGACCGAGATGCGCGAGGCGGTGACATCGGCCTCGTGTGGCCCGACGAGCTCTAGCACGAGGCGCTCGCCCGACTCGAGATCGCGCACACGGACACGCTCGCCGACGTCGACGCGGCCATTGCCGAGCATCGGGTCGACCGGCGATGCAGCTCCGAGCCGCGCCTCGAGCAGCGCGATCCCCCGTTCGAGCCGAGCTTGCTCCTCGCGTGCAGCGAGGTAGTCGCCGTTCTCGAATGGATTCGCGTCGTCGGCCGTCGACCGCCTGAGTCGCTCGGCGACCGCCAAACGTCCTTCCGTTCGCAGGCGCTCGAGCTCCCCGTTCAGCCGCGCCAGCCCTTCCCGTGTGATGACCGTATCGTCCATACGCGGAGGGTCGCTGCTGACCTCGGCGCGTGCGATCCGGTCGAGCCACCATCTTTCGGCATCGCCGTCGCGGGCTCGGTCCCTGTACGGCGCGGAGCAAGCGCTGCCGCGCCGGCGACGACCGCGGCGAACGAAAGCACTCGCACGACCCCGAGCGGCCCGCCGGGCACCGGCTCCGCGAAGAGGGTCATTGCGGCGACGATGGGGATCGCGTTCGTGCCCAGCGTGGCGATGCCGGCCGTCGTCAGAGCGCGGCCGCGCTGGAAGCCCATCTGCAGCACGATCGTGCCGGCGGTGTAGAAGCCGACGATCGCGGGCGCGACCGCAGCGTGGTCCCCACCTGAGACCGCTGCCTTCGTCGCGATGTCGCCGGCGGCGAAGAGGATGCCCGCAGCGACGCCGAACGCCGCACCCCCGCGCAGAAGCTTCGCACCAGAGCTCGTCGCGACCGCCGCCGCAACGGCCGAGGCGCCGAGCCAGATGGCGATCCAGAGCCACGAAGCATCCCTGCCGTGGCCGGTCCCGCCTGCGAGCGAGACCCCGAGCAGGACGAGGCCGCCGATCGAGATCGCGACGCCGAGACGCTCGCGCACGTCGAGGCCGGTCCCGCCGGCGCGGCTGACGAAGAACGCGAGGACGCCGATGCCCCCGGCCGCGACCGCCTGCACGAGCGCGAGCGGCGCCAGCACAAGAGCGGCGACGTAGAGGCCGAAGCCCACCGTCTCCCAGAAGAAGCCGGTCAGCCAGGCGCGGCTGCCGAGCAGCAGCCGCAGCGAGCGCAGCGGACGGCGGACGTCGAGCGGCGGCAGCGCCGACGCCGCGTCGTGCTCGCGGAGATAGCCCCAGTTCAGCGCGAGCGCCGACGCTAGCGTCAGCAGGAGCGCCGGAAACACCTCGCCGTCCACGCCCGAAGCGCTGTGCGCCCCCGTCTAGTGGGGCACGGCTTGCCGGCCGAGCGCCCGCACGATATCGGGACGGTCGAGGAGCCTCGCGCGCTCGGCCTCGGTGCTTCGGTTGCGGACGTAAGGGTCGTTCAGGATCTCGTCCAGCGCCCGGCCGCGGGCATGCTCTCGGAGGACGTACCGCTCGAGGTATTGCTCGCGCCTCGTCCCCGGAAAGAGGACGGCGACGAGGTCTCGCAATCGGCGCATCGTCACGCTCCTTTCGTCGTCTGCTCCAGGGATCGTGGCCGCGCACGCCGTTCGCCGCGATGGGGGCGTCCCGCCATTCCCGGGCGGCGCAGCATCCATACCGACACCCGGTGTGTCGCGATCGGCATGGAGATGGGGTGGCGAGCCCATTTGCACCTCGCGCGCGCACCGCCATGCTCGAGACGTGCACGAGCCGCTCCTCGCGTTGCTGCTCGCAGACGACGACGCCGGAATTCGCTCCCTCGTCGCCGCCCGGGCGTCGGAGCGGATCGAGGCGCTGGCAGTGCTGGAAGCTGCGAACGGTGCCGAGGCGATCCAGATCGGCCTCCAGCACCGGCCGCAGGTGGCGCTTCTCGACGTCGGTATGCCGGGGCTCGGCGGAATCGATGCGGCACTCACGCTCCGAGGGCTGCAACCGCAGCTTCGAGTCGCGCTCAACGCCGGCGAACCGCGCGCGCACCGTGACCGCGCACGCGAGCTTCGGCTGCCGCTCTTCGACAAGCTCGACCTCGGGCGCGCGCTCGGCTGGTTGGAGTGGCAAGCCGAGGCCCTCATGCCGCTGCGGCGCAGCTTCACGTGCTCGTCGTGCAGCTACGGCGTCGCGCGGCCCGCGCCGCCGGAGAGATGTCCGATGTGCCAACGAGTCGGCGCGTGGATCGAGGCGCCGAGGCCGTCCTTCATCCGTGAGCCTCAGCTGAGCTGGTAATCGGGGCATCGAGCGCAGCGCCCACCGGCGAGGCGGTGGGTCAGAATGGCGTGCGTGGAGGCCGAGACCCGCGCCATAGATATTGCAGCCAGCCCGAATTGCGCGCTCGAACGTCGGAGGCGATGATCGGAGGCGATGCCCAGGAGATTCCGCTGCGCTTCCTGATCGTCGACGACAACGAGGGCTTCCTGCAGGCGGCTCGCACCCGCCTGGAGCGACAAGGGATCCACGTGGTAGGCACGGCCCGAACGGCCGCAGAGGGCCTTCTTCGCCATCGTGAGCTACGACCGGACGTCATCCTCATCGACATCGGGCTGGGAACCGACAACGGCTTCGACCTCGCCCGCGAGGTCGTCGCCGGGGACGAATCCCGCCCACGGGTCGTGCTCATCTCGACGCGCGCGGAGGAGGAATACGCCGGCCTGATCGAGGAGAGCCCGGCGGTCGGGTTCCTGTCCAAGGCGCGGTTGTCGGCAGACGCGATCTTCGAACTGCTCGGAACGGATCCGAGCTAGGCGGCGACGCCGGTCCGAGGAGCCTGTTCGAGCTCGGCGCACAGCCCTCGCGCGAGCTCGACGAAGACCTCGGCTGCGCGTGACCGATACCGGTCGCGATGCCAGGCGAGCGCGATCACGCGCGGAGGCACTTTCGGCCCTAGGTCGAGAGCGAGCACGCGTTCGTCGTTCTCGTCGACCGCGAGTCTCGGTATCAGGCCGATGCCGGCGCCGGCGGCGACGAGACCGTGCACCGTGTTGTTCTCGTCGGAGTGGAAGACGTAGTTCGGCTCGAGCCCCCGTGCACGGAAGTGCGCGTGCATCTGCTCGCGGCTGCGGCACAGCCGAGCACCGATCAGAGGGAGGTCGGCTACCTCTCGCAGCGAGGGCGGCTCTCGGCGCGTGGCGAGCGGTGAGTCGGTCGGAACGAGCAGGGCCCATGGGTCGCGCATCAGCTCGACCGCCGTAAACGGTCCCTCGGGCAGAGGCGGCATGACGAAGCTGAGGTCGAGGTCGCCCCGCTCGACGCACACGAGCAGCTCGTTGTCGGAAGCGGATTCCATCAGCTGCACCGTCACCCGGGGCCAATCTGCTCGGAAGCGGCGAACGAGCTCGGGAAGGATCCTGGAGCCGGCGCTCTGGAAGGCGCCGACGCGGAGCGAGCCTGCTCCACCTTCGATCATGGCCGTGACGTCTGCCTGCGCGGCCTGCAGTCGCGCGATGATCGCCTCGGCGTGACGCAGGACGAGCCTTCCGGTGTCGGTCAGGAAAACTGCGCGCGGGCCGCCCGGCCGCTCGATCAGCTTGGCACCGACGATCCGCTCGAGGGTCGCGATCTGCTGGCTGATCGCAGACTGCGTGTAGCCGAGCCGCATGGCCGCGGCACGGAAGGTGCCCGTCTCGGCGACAGCCTGCAGGGCGGCGAGGTGCCGTACCTCGATCCCGAGCCATTGATCGAGCTCCACGATCAAGCCAAACGATAACTCGACTTGTGCTTATCAACAAGCGGGCGCCATGCTCTCTCCATGGAGGCCCTGATCGTTCTCGTGGTGCTGGTCGCCATCTGCGTGCTCGCTCCGATCTACGGCGTCGACTCTCGGAGGTTCGGCGAGCGTGATCGGCGCGGCTGGTGGCCCGGAAGCCCGCGCCGGTGAACGGCGCACGCCGCGCTCGACCGCCGCGCCTTGACGCAGGCGCGGTGATCTCCCTGCGGCTCGCGACGAGCCGCGATGAGGAAGCGCTGCGGCAGCTGGCGGAGCTTTCCGGACGCGTGCAGCCGATCGGTCGGTGGGTCGTCGCCGAGGTCGACGGTCGGCTCTTGGCTGCGCTGCCGCTCGCCGGCGGCGAGCCGCTCGGAGATCCCTTCCGTCCCACGGCCGAGCTGGGTGCGCTTCTGGCTTTGCGGGCGAAGCAGCTGGGCGGTGGCGGGCGTTCGCCGCGAACGTCCCGCCGGAGCCTTCGGCGCCGCCTCGGATTAACGTTCAGGCGGAGATCGCGGCCGCCCGTGCTCACCTCCTAGGGCCGCATTCCCAGGAACTCCACGAGGGCCGCCGCCAGCTCCATGGATGCCTCCTCGGGAATGAAGTGGCCGCCGGGCACAGCGACGGCGTGGAGGTCGCGAGCCCAGTGCTGCCAGATCGTCGGAGCGTCGGCGAGCTGAGCCTCTTCCGCGCCGGTGACGAGCAGGACGGGGCAGTCGATGAGCCGGCCGCCTTCGCGATCGGCCGCGTCGTCCTGTCGATCGATCCAGAAGCTCGCCCGGTAGTCGGCGCACATCGAGGCGATCGTCGCCTCGTCCATCGCCTTCAGGTATTCGCCGAACGCATCCGCGTCGATCGCACCGGGATCTCCCGTCCAGGAGTCGAAGACGAACCGAAGGAAGTGCTCGCGTTCGGCGGCGATCAACCGTTCGGGGAAGGGCGCGGGCTGAGCGAGCAGGAACCACGGCCAGTAGCCGAGCGATGGGCCGTCGCCGATCCGCTCGAACTGGTCGAGAGTCGGAACGACGTTCAGGACGACGAGGCGATCGACGCGGTTCGGATGGTCGAGCGCCATGCGGTAGGCGACGCGGGCGCCTCGGTCGTGTCCGACGACCGCGAACCGCGTGAGCTCGAGCGCAGCCATCAGCTCGACGAGCTCGTCGGCCATCTCGCGCTTGCTGAAGCCCTCTCCCCGCGGCCCACCGGCAGGAGCGGAGCTCTCCCCGTAGCCGCGCAGATCCGGCGCGACTACGATGTGCTCGCGCGCGAGGAGCGGGACGACGTCGCGCCAGCAATAGTGGGTCTGCGGAAAGCCGTGCAGTAGAAGCACCGGAGGGCCGTTACCGGCGAGTCCCGCGAGGTAGTCGGCGTCCCCGATACGGATGCGGTGGTACTGCATCGTCGCGATCGGTCCGTCGGCCACATGTCGAGCATGACGAACGCCCTGCCCTTCGGAGTCAGCTGCCGGCGACCGCGAAGACGGGCCACTCGCCGAGGCCCTTGAGCAGCCGCCGCCCGCGCGGCACGAAGTCGACGCCGCTTCCGTTGACGATGTCTCTCACGGTTCTGCTGACGAGGACCTCGCCCTCTTCGGCTTGTGCGGCAAGGCGCGCCCCGACCACGACCGCCAGGCCGCCCGGCTTGCCGTCGATCAGCTCGCACTCGCCGGTATGGATACCGATGCGGACGCGGAGACCGAGCTCCGACACCGCGGTGCGGATCGCGAACGCACACTCGATAGCGCGGGTCGGGAGATCGAACCCGCTGGCGAAGAAGCCGTCGCCCGCGGTATCGACGGCGCGGCCCGAGTGGGACGCGAGTATGCGCCGGATGCGCGCGTTGTGCTCGCGCAGCAGCTCGGGCCAGCGCGGGCCGAGGCCGACGGCGTGCGCGGTCGAGTCGACGATGTCGGTGAAGAGCACGGTCGCGAGCACGCGATTCGGCTCACGGGAGCGCCTCGACTCGACGGGCGCTCGCGACAGGAACGCTGGGACCTTTGGGAGTACGTCGATCACGGTCATCCGTTCGTCCGGGCTGCGTGTGTACGAGTGACGCCGCAGCGGTCTTCCTCAACGCCGTCGACGATACGACTGCGACGCGGACGTTCGCCTCGGGGGAACTCCTACCGCATCCCTACCCTTGCCGGCCGGGTCTGTTCGGACGCAACCGACAGCGGTAGGATCGTGCGGTGTTCGTGGGGCGCGCTGCCGAGCGGGAGCGCATCGATGCGCTGCTCGCTTTCGCGCGTGCCGGCTCGGGCGGAGCGCTCGTCCTGCGGGGAGAGCCCGGGATCGGCAAGAGCGCCCTCTTGCGCTGTGCGGAGGAACGTTCGGGCGCAATGCGGGTGCTCTCCGCCCACGGCGTCGAGGCCGAGGCCGAGCTTCCGTTCTCCGGCTTGTACGAGCTGCTTCGGCCGGTCCTCGACCTGCTCGACGAGATCCCGGAGCGTCAGGCCGCCGCGCTGAAGGGCGCCTTCGGGCTGGGGCCACCGCTTGACAGAAGTCTCCTCATCGGCGCCGGTACGCTCAGCTTGCTCGCCGCTGCGGCTGAAGAGCGGCCCGTGCTCTGCCTGATCGACGACGCTCATTGGCTGGACGCGGCGTCGTCGGATGCGTTCGTCTTTCTCGCGCGGCGACTCGAGGCCGACTCGATCGCGATGCTGTTCGCCGCACGAGACGGGGATCCGCGCACGTTCGAGCCGCCCGGGATCGAGGAGCTCGTCGTCTCGGGTCTCGAGCGCGGCGAGGCTGCCGAGCTGATGCGCGGGTCAGGCCTGCCGGAGCGCGTTGTGATCGAGTTGCACCGCGCGGCGACGGGGAACCCGCTTGCGCTGCTCGAGCTGCCGGGCGCTCTCAACGAGAGGCAGCGGGCGGGGCAGGAGCCTCTCCCGGAGCCGCTGCCGGTCACGAAGGCGATCCAAGCGTCGTACGCGCGCCGGATCCAAGCATTACCCGAGTCGACCCGTCGCGCGCTGATCGTCGCCGCTGCCGAGCCTTCCGGCCGGCTCGTTCTGATCGAGCGCGCCTGCGCTGCGGTCGACATCGACCCAGCTGCCCTCGCGGCGGCCGAAGATGCCGAGCTGCTCGACATCGTCGACGCGCGCGCGGTCTTCCGTCACCCGCTCGCGTCGAGCGTCGCCTATCACGCCGGCAAGCCCACCGAACGACGTCTCATCCACGCCGCGCTGGCCGAGGCGGTCGGCGCCGAGGACGCCTCGCGGCACGCGTGGCACACAGCCGAGGCGGCGGCCGGACCGGATGAGGACGTAGCCGCAACGCTCGAGTCGGCGGCCAGAGCTGCGTTCGCGCGCAGCGGCTACCGCTCGGCCGCGACGACCCTCGAGCGTGCGGCCGCGCTCACCCCGGACAGCACACGCCGGGCGCAGCGCCTCTACTTCGCCGCGATCATGCACTTCTACAGCCACGGAATCGCGCGCGCACTGACGCTGCTCGACCAGGCCGAAAGCCTCGTTCCCGGCGGAGACGACGAAGCTCAGTTCCGGCTGTTGCGCCTCGCGCTCTGGTACTACCGCGATTCGCAGCGTGCCGCGACGCTGCTGCTCGACGAGGCAGCGCGTCCGGACGCCCGTCCTCGTGACGCCGCCTTCGCAGCCGCGCTCGCGGCCTGCTTCCGCTCGTTCGTGCGCGACGCGGCCGGCTCGCTCGAAGCGGCCGAGCGAACGCGCGAGTACGCAGCCCGCGGCGATGGGCCGGACGATCCGATCGCCGGCGTCGGCGCCGGCAACGGCTTCGTCGCGGCCGGGCGTCCAGGAGAAGCCGGCGCTCTGCGGGACGATGCGGTCGCGCTCCTGAGGGCACGCGAATGGCGCCTCGAGCATCCGGAGGACTGGAAGCAGGGCTACAGCGGCGTGTTCGCGGGCGGCACGCTGCTCCTGCTCGGCGAGCACGACGAGCTGCATGCGCGAATCGCGGCGCTCTCCGCGGAGTTCGTGCCCGGGGACGAGGTGGCGCTGATGCTCGCGCGCGGCTTCCTCGGGACCGCCGACTACCTCGCAGGCCGCTGGACCGAGGCGCGCGCGGGGATCGGCGACTGCCTTCGGCTCGCTGCGGAGATCGGCTGGCTCGGACCGCAGGTCTACGCCTACGTCAGAGTCCTTGCGCAGCTGGCCGCTGCGCAAGGAGCGGAGGAGGACGCCCGAGCACACGATGCTGCCGCTGCGCCGTATGCAGGCATCGCGTGGGCGAGCCATGTCGGCGCGGGTGCACTCGCGCTGCTCGCACTGGGACGTCTCGAGTACGCCGAAGCGGTCGAGCGGTACGAGGCGGAGGTCCTTCCCCGCGTCGGCCCGCTCTTCCTCTACCACGACGTCGCCGATGCGATCGAGGCGTACCTGCACGCGGGCCGCACAGGCGATGCCGCACGATGGCTCCACGGGTTCGCTGCGCAGGCGCGGGAAAGCGCCTGGCCCTGGGCGCTCGCACGCGCCGCGCACCTCGAGGCCCTCTCGGCCGACGAGCACTCGTACGAGAAGAGCTTCGAGGAGGCGCTCGAGTGGCACGAACGCGCGCGACAACCGTTCTTGCGCGCACGGACCGAGCTCGCGTACGGCGACCGGTTGCGGCGCGAGGGCCTCCGTCGTGAGGCCCGGAATCACCTTCGAGTCGCGCTCGCCACATTCGAAGGGCTCGGCGCAGCTCCGTGGGCCGAGCAAGCCGCGTCCCAGCTGCGCAGCACGGGAGAGCACGTGCGACAGCGCACCGATCCGGACACCTCCGCGCTCACGCCGCAGGAGCTCCAGGTTGCCCTCGTCGTCGCGCGCGGCGCGACCAACAAGGAGGCGGCAGCGCAGCTCTTCCTGTCGCCGAAGACGATCGAGAAGCACCTCGGTTCCGCCTACGCCAAGCTCGGCCTGCGTTCACGCGCCGAACTCGCGCGCATCTTCGCTTCCCGGCAGCCCACGGCTGCGGTCGCCGCGCACGCATGAGCATGCCGGTGAAGGCCCGGAGCCGCAGCGGCGAAGAGTGGTTCGACGCAGTCGTCGTCGGTTCCGGCTTCGGGGGATCCGTGATGGCCTACCGCCTGGCGAATGACGGTCTCGACGTCTGCCTGCTCGAACGCGGCAGATCATGGCCGCCCGGATCGTTCCCGCGCACGCCGTACCAGTTCTCGCAGGCGCTGTGGGATCCAAGTCAGGGCCGGTACGGGCTGTACGACCTCTGGTCGTTCGGTGGCCTCGGTGCACTGGTCTCGAGTGGGCTGGGTGGAGGCTCACTCATCTATGCCAACGTCATCCTCCCCAAGCCAAGAAGCTGGTTCGTGGAGAAGGAGGCCGACGGGGTTCGTCCCTGGCCGATCACGTACGACGACCTTGCGCCCCACTACAAGGCGGTGCGGCCGTTCCTCGGCGCGGTCGAATATCCCTTGGAGTACCGGGGGGGAGCCAAGACGAGTGCGCTCGTCGACGCTGCCGAGACCCTCGGCCTGCAGCCGACCTATCCGCCCCTCGCGGTGACCTTTGCCACGCCCGGCGACGAGCCGGGAAAGGCGTTCGGCTCGCCGGCGGACAACCTGCACAACGCGCAGCGCTACACGTGCCGGCTCGGGGGCGAGTGCGACGTGGGCTGCAACCTCGGGAGCAAGAACTCGCTCGATTTCACGTACCTCTCGAGGGCGAGGGGCCTGAAGATCAAGTGCCTGCACGAGGTGAAGGCGTTCGAGCAATACAAGGACGGCTTTCGGATCGAGGTCGCAGACCACTCGAACGCGGAGCCCGAAGAGGGCCCACGCGAAGGGCCGCCTGCGTGGCGCGTGGTCTTCGCCAAGCGGTTGATCCTCTCTGCCGGTGCACTCGGCACGCCGTATCTGCTTCTGCGGAATCGCAGCGCATTCCCCCGACTCTCTCCACTGCTCGGAACGCGCTTCTCGGGAAACGGCGACTTCATCGCGTTCGCAGCCCGGTCCCCTACGGCGATGGAGCCTTCGCGGGGGCCGGTCATCACGGCTGCCGTGCACATCCCCGACCGCGTGGACGGCGGAAAGGGCGCGGGCCATGTCATCGAGGACGGCGGCTACCCTGCCTTCCTCGCCTGGGTGGGCTGGATGATTGCGCTCCCGCGCATCGCCTGGGCCGGCCGGGGAACCGCGCTGAAGCTTGCCTGGAACGAGCTCAGAGATCACCCCGATTCGAACCTGAGCGGCGAGGTCGGAGATCTCCTCGGCTCACCACAGCTGGCCGGCGGAACGCTGCCGATGCTCGGAATGGGCCGCGAGCCTCCCCAGGGCCGGATGCGGCTCCGCAACGGCCTGCTCGACGTCGAGTGGTCTTTTGCGGAAGCGAAGGCCTATTTCGACCAGGTGCGTTCGACCGTGCAGGCCATTGCGGACGAGCTCGGCGCCGAGTTCGAGGACAACGCGCTCTGGCGATTGAACGCGTCGATCACCGTACATCCACTCGGCGGGTGCCCGATGGGGGAGACTGAGAAAGAGGGAGTTGTGAGCCCCGCGAACGGGGAGGTGCACAACTACAAGCACCTTCACGTCGCGGACGGCTCCGTGATGCCCGGCACCGTCGGCACGAACCCGAGCTTCACGATCGCCGCCGTCGCAAACCGGTTCGCCGACGCGATCCTCGGGGAGCCAAAGCTATGAGTGATCCAAAGCCGCGTCGTGCGCTCATCCTCGCGGGAGGCGGCCTCAAGGTCGCGTTCCAGGCGGGCGTGCTCCAGGTGTGGCTCGACGAGGCCGGCATCGACTTCGAGCTGGCCGACGGGGCAAGCGGCGGCGTCTTCAACCTCGCCATGTGGTGCTCGGGGAAGTCCGGCAGCGAGATCGCGGACGCCTGGCGGAGGACGAATCCACTCGACTTCGTCTCGGTGAACCCGCGCTTGTGGGTCTCACTCTCGTCGCTCCGTCGCTTCGAGCAGAGAGTCCTGCCCACGTGGGGAGTCGACTGGGAGAACGTCGCACGGCCGAACGCGACGTTCAACGTCTACAACTTCAGCCGTCACGAGCTGCAGACGAGATCGCCTCATCAGATGAGCAACGAATGGCTGATCGCGTGCGTCTCGCTTCCGATGTGGTTTCCGCCGGTGAAGATCGACGGTGATACCTACATCGACTCCGTCTATGCGACCGACGCGAATCTCGAGGCTGCGATTCGCAACCAGGCCGATGAGCTCTGGGTCATCTGGACGGTCAGCAAGCAGGGCAAATGGAGAAACGGCTTCGTCAACCAGTACTTCCAGACGATCGAGAACGCCGCGAACTGGCGCCTGAAGGACATGAAGCGGCGGATCGAGGCGAGCAACGCAGCGGGTGCGAAGGGCGAATTCGGCAGGCACATCGACCTGAAGATCCTGTACGCAGAGGTGCCGCTCCACTACCTGCTCGTCTTCAGCGGCGACCGCCTTCACGAAGCGGTCGAGCTCGGGGTGCAGTGTGCGCGGGCGTGGTGCGCCGAGCGCGGGATCCCTCTGGCGAACCCACCGCCGCGGGCGACCGAGTATCCGACGCACCTCCGCTTCAGCGAGAGCATGCGGGGCACGATCGCGTTCGGCGTCGACGACCCCGCCAAAGCCGAGCAGGCGGATGAAGGAAACCAAGCGGAGCTCGCCGTCGACCTGACCGTGGGGGTCGGCGGGCTGTACCGCTTCCTCGCCGATCCTCGGCACACCGCGAAGCTGACGGGCTGGGTGAGAAGCGACGCGCTCGGCGGGAAGCTTCCGATCGAGGGTGGCGTGTTCAACCTCTTCGTGCCCGGACGAGACCCCAGGCTGCGCAAGATGCTCTACCGCGTCTTCTTCCGAGACTCAGCGGGGCACATGCTCACGCTGGCAGGGGAAAAGTGCGTTCCGCCGGAGCTGCCCGCGGGCCACCCTTGGCGAGACACGACGACGCTCGCCACGCGGGTGTTCCGAGGGCGGGTCGAAGAGGGCGACCACGCGCCCGCGGAAGTCGTGGCTGCCGGCGTCATCCACATGAAACCGCTCGGCGTCGTTTCCGAGGTGCTGAGCTTTCGGGCCTCGGGCTCCGGCCGTGCTCGTGCCCTTGCAGGCCCCGGGCTCATCGCACGCTTCATCGCGTTCTTCCTCGGCACGCTGGCGCGCGTCTACCTCCGGCGCTGATGGCACGCGTTCTGCTTCCGGTGCCGGACCTGGGTTTCGACGTGACGGAGGTGGCCGTCCCGTGGCGGCTGCTCGCGCTGGGCGGCCACGAGGTCGTCTTCTGCACCGAGCGGGGCGGTGCCGCGCCGAGCGCCGACCCGCTCCTCATCTCCGGTGTCATCTTCGGCCGCCTCGGCGCGAGGCCCCAGGCGTGCGCGTTCTACCGCGAGCTCGAGCGAGACGACGCATTCCGAAACCCGGTGTCGTGGATGGACCTCGACCCGGCGGCGTTCGACGGCGTCCTCCTTCCAGGCGGTCACGCACCGGGTACGCGCCAGTACCTCGACTCGACGCGTGTGCAGGAGCACGTGGCGTCGTTCTTCGACCTGGGACGTCCCGTGGGCGCGATCTGTCACGGCGTCCTGGTCGCGGCGCGCAGCATCGATCGGCGCACCGGCCGCAGCGTCCTCTACGAGCGCACGACCACCTGCCTCGCCAGGTACCAGGAGCTCGGCGGCTATCTGCTGACCTTCTGGAAGCTCGGCCGCTACTACCGCACGTACTACACGTACGTCGAGGACGAGGTGAAGAATTCGCTTCGCGACGCCGCGCGCCAGTTCAAGCGCGGCCCGCTGACCTTCACGGCGCGTGACAGCGAGACCGACTCAGGGCCGGCATTTGTCGTTTGCGACGGAATGTACGTCTCCGCCCGTTGGCCGGGCGACGCGTACACCTTTGCGCGCAGATTCCAGGAGCTGCTCGAGGCGCGGTAGCTTCCCCGTCATACCGTCGGCGACCGAGGAGGCAAGGGATGTCCGAACACGTGTACAAGACGATCGAGATCACCGGCTCATCGACGTCCGATCTCGATGGCGCAATCCGAGCAGCGATCGCAAAGGCCTCGGAGACGCTCCGGAACCTCGACTGGTTCGAGCTCACCTCAGTCCGCGGCCACATCGAGGACGGCCAGGTCGCGCATTTCCAGGCAACGCTGAAGATCGGCTTCCGGCTCGACTGACGGAGGCGGCTTCACCCGCGAAGGATGATTCGCCGGCACCCCCTGCGGGCGAGACTGGAAGGGCTATCACGCGCGCGACGAAGGAGGAAGGCATGAGCTCGGCTACGGCTCCGCGTATCTCGGACGACAAGCTCACCGAACTGATCGGGTTGATCGGAGGTGCCGACAGCGTCGAATTGAAGCTGACGGTGCCGATGGAAGACAGAGCGCGTGGCGGGATGTCGCTCGGCATCGACCCGCTCGAGGCGCAGATGCGACAGGTCTACTTCTTCGACACGCCGGACCTGGCGCTCGACCGGCAGGGTCTCGTGGTCCGCGCGCGGCGCATCCAGGGCAAGGAGCACGACTCGGTCGTGAAGCTGCGACCCGTCGTGCCGGACGACCTGCCGCGCGAGCTGCGCAGATCGCCGAACTTCATGGTCGAGGTCGACGCCCTACCCGGCGGATTCGTCTGCTCGGGATCGATGAAGCGCGCGCTCGCGGGGATGGACGTCCGCGAGTCGGTACACGGAAAGAAGCCGCTGCGCAAGCTCTTCTCGAAAGAGCAGCGCGCCGTCTACGCCGCCAACGCGCCCGACGGGGTCGAGCTCGACGACCTCTCGATCCTCGGCCCGGTCTTCGTCCTGAAGCTGAAGTTCGTGCCGCAGGGCTACAACCGGAAGCTCGTCGCCGAGCTCTGGCTGTACCCCGACAACTCCATGCTCCTCGAGCTGTCGACGAAGTGCGCCCCGAGCGAGGCGTTCCAGGTCGCAACCGAGGCCAGAGCGTTCCTCGCCGGCCACGGCATCGATCTCGGCGGCGAGCAGGCGACGAAGACGAAGAAGGCGCTGGAGTTCTTTGCGCAGCAACTGTCGTCTCGCTCGGCCGAAGGCGGTGCCTGACACAGGTTGCGCTGCCGTCGCTAGAACTGCGGCATGCCCACATTCCTCGTCATCCTCCGCCGCTCCGGCCCCGAATACGACCTCTCGCGCCCATTGGAGGAGCAGCCCGGCTGGAACGCCCACGCGTCGTTCATGGACGGGCTCGTGGACGACGGCTTCATCGTCCTCGGTGGGCCGCTTGCGGACGAGGAGCGCGTGGCGCACGTCGTCGAAGCCGACTCGGAAGACGAGGTCCGCGCGACCTTCGCGCGCGATCCGTGGAGCGAGTCTCATCTTCGGGTCGACTCGATCGAAGCGTGGACGATCCGCCTCGACGGACGCTGGTCGGTTAGCGTCTCGCCATGACCGACGAGTCGAGGAACGACGACAAGCCCGACGCGAAGACGGACCACGAGCCGCCGCCGGGAGCGTCGACGACCGGGACGTGGACCGGCGGAGCCAGATCGATCGAGTACGAGGCGACCGCGAAATGGCTCGTCCTGCGCAAGAAGGAAAAGCCGGCCGCGGAGATCTTCTCCGTCTCGTACGTCGCCAAGGACGGCGGCGCAGACCGGCCCGTGATGTTCGTCTTCAACGGCGGTCCGGGCGCGTCGTCCGCGTTCCTCCACCTCGGAGTGGTCGGGCCGCAGCGCGTCGCCTTCCCGGCCGACGGCACGCTTCCCGAGATGCCTCCGCGACTCGTGCAGAACGAGGCGTCATGGCTCGCCTTCGCCGACCTCGTGTTCGTCGATCCGGTCGGGACCGGGTTCAGCCGCATCATCGAGAACGAGAAGAAGGACGACGGCAAACGGAATGACTCCAAAGAGGAGGCGGCCGACCCGAAGGAGTTCTTCGGTCAGAAGCGCGACCTCGAGTCGCTGTGCGAGTTCATGGGACGCTGGCTGTCGGGCAACGGCCGGTGGGGCTCGCCGGTCTTCATCGCCGGAGAGAGCTACGGCGGGTACCGCGTCGGGCGGCTGGTGCGCATGCTCCAGGAGACGACCGGGATCGGGCTCAACGGGGCGATCCTGATCTCACCTGCGCTCGAGATCTCGACGTTGATCCCGAGTGACTACGACGTGCTCCCGTGGATCGACGCGCTCCCGACGATGGCCGCCGCCGCCGCGCATCACGGCCGGTCGGGTGTGTTCGCCGCGGGGGCGCCGCTCGACGAGGTTCTTTCGGCCGCGGAGGCCTTCGCGACGGCGGACTACGCGTCCTTCCTGACTCGCGGCGCGTCGATGGCGCCCGACGAGCGCGATCGCATCCTCAGCGGTCTGGCCGATCTCATCGGGCTCTCGGCCGACTTCGTGACTCGCGCCGAGGGCCGGATCACGGCTCGCGCCTTCTCACGTGAGCTCCTCCGCGACGAGCGGAAGGTCCTCGGCCTCTACGACGCGACGATCACGGTGACCGATCCGTTCCCGGATCGCGACACGTTCACCGGACC
>DASSGL010000230.1:0-2176 GCA_035693525.1 Gaiellaceae bacterium
GGCGAACGAGAACGCGTTGGCGGAGAGCTTTGCCGCCACGGCGTCGAGATCCGCGTCGGCCGCGACGACGACCGGTGTCGAGTTGCCGAGCTCGAGCTTCACGCGCTTGCGGGGTGCGCGCTCCTGCAGCTTCCAGCCGACCGTTCCCGAGCCCGTGAACGTGATCAGCTTCACGCGCTCGTCTTCGACGAGCACGTCGCCGATCTCGGACGCCGGGCCGACGAGCACGTTCAACCAGCCCTCGGGAAGCCCGGCCTCGAGCTCGAGCTCCGCGAGCAGGAGCGCCGACAGCGGCGTCTGGGACGCGGGCTTCAGCACGACCGGGCAACCGGCCGCCAACGCGGGCGCGAGCTTGTGCGCGACGAGGTTGCACGGGAAGTTGAACGGCGAAATCGCGCCGACGACGCCGATCGGCTTGCGGATCGTGAAGCCGAGCTTGCCCTCGCCGGCCTGCGCGCTCTCCATCGGGACCATCTCGCCCGCGAGCTTTCGCGCCTCGACCGCGGCGAAGGTGTAGGTCGACATCGCACGCGACGCCTCCACCCGTGCGGTCTTGATCGGCTTCCCTGCTTCGTCGGAGATCGTTCGGGCGACCTCCTCGTGGCGGCGGCCGATCAGCCCGGCGACCTTGACGAGGATCTCGGCGCGTTTGTGCGCGGGCAGCGGCGTCTCGAGAGCGCGGGCGGCGGCGTCGACCGCCCGCCGGGTCTCCTGGGCGCCGCCCTTCGCCACCCGGCCGACGATCTCGCCGGAGTAGGGCGATCGCACCTCGAGCCAGTCGCCGGTCTCGACCCACTCGCCGTCGATCAGCAGCTTCCGTTCGGTGGCCGTGGCCGCCATGCACCAAGTCTACGAAAGAGCGGTCAGGCGAACTCGCCGGGCAGGCGGTCGGCGAGCGCCCGCATGACCTTCCACTGCATCGACGGCGTCCGGCGCAGGAGCGCGCGGAAGTCGCGGGCCGTCATCACGAGCGCGTGCGTCGCCTGCGTCGTCCGCACGGTCGCCGTGCGCGGGCCCCTGCTGACGAGCGCGATCTCGCCGAGGAAGTCGCCGGCGCCGAGCTCGTTCACCTTGCGGCCGCGGCGCATCACCTCCGCGGCGCCCTCGACGATGACGACGAACTCGCGTCCGCTCGAGCCCTCCTTCGTCAGCAGCGTCCCGGCCGGGACGACCACCTCGTCGACTGCGTCGGCAACTGCACGCAGCTCGCGTCGCGAGCAATCGGCGAAGAGCGGAACGTCGCCGAGCAACGTGGCCTTGCGATCCTTCCCGAGCATCATGCGATTCTCGACCGTGGCGGTCTCGCCGGTCAACCCTGACCCGGATACGATTCGTCCATGCCTCCCAGCGACTCCGCGGCGGTGATCGTCGACGCAGTGCGCAGTCCGATCGGCAGGAAGGGCGGGACGCTCTCGCACATTCGCGGCGACGAGCTCTCGGCCCAGGTGCTGAACGGGCTCGTCGCGCGTCACGACCTCGACCCGGGGCTGATCGAGGATCTCCAGTGGGGCTGCGTGACCCAGGTCGGGGAGCAGGCGTGGAACATCGGGCGGAACATCGCGCTCACGGCCGGCTGGCCGGTGTCCGTCTGCGGCACAACCGTCGATCGGCAGTGCGGCTCCTCGATGCAGACGAACTTCAATGCGGCGGCGGCGGTGTGGTCGGGCCAGCTCGATCTCGTGATCTCGGGCGGCGTCGAGATGATGTCGCGCGTGCCGATGGGGTCGAACAACGGCTCGATGTCCGACCTCGTCCACGAGCGGTTCGACATCGTCATGCAGGGCATCTCGGCCGAGGAGATCGCGAAGGAGTGGCACCTCTCGCGCGAGGAGCTCGACCGCTACTCGTTCGAGTCGCACGTGCGCGCCGCTCGCGCCCGCGACGAGGGTCGGTTCGAGAAGGAGATCATCCCGGTCGAGCTCGACGTCCCTGCCCCGGACACCGACGGCGGCGGTGCGGCGACGCTCGTCCGCACGCGGTTCGCGGTCGACGAGGCGATCCGCGAGACGACGCCCGAGAAGATGGCGGCGCTGCAGCCGGCATTCGTCCCCGACGGGGTCGTCACGGCCGGCAACTCGTCCCAGATCGTCGACGGCTCCGCTGCGGTGCTGATCGCGTCGGAGCGCAAGGCGGCCGAGCTCGGGCTGCGCCCGCGCGGGCGCTTCCTCGGGTTCGG
>DASSGL010000231.1:0-9658 GCA_035693525.1 Gaiellaceae bacterium
TGCTCGAAGGGCTCGACGACGTGGCGTTGACGCTGCGCGAGGAAGAGGCGATCGCGGCCTACGAGGCCTCGGCCGCGCCGCGCGGGTCGACGCTGAGGGTTCGCAATCAGGCTTCGGCCCGCCCAGCCGCGGGTGTCTGACTCCGCCGAAGGCGGTGTCTGACACCGCTTCTCGGAACGCACGCGCGCCGAAAAGCGGTGCCAGACACGCCGCTACGCGGCGAGTCAGGCACCAAAAGGAACGCAGGCTCGCCGAAAGCGGTGCCAGACACGCCGCTGCGCGACGAGTCAGGCACCAACGCCGCGAAGCGGTACCTATGCCTCCACAGCGTCGCGGCCCGCGACCTCGCGCTTCGTCAGGTCGAGCAGCTCGTGGTAGAGCTCGGCGAGGCCCTCGGCCGTGAGCGGGCCCCGGTTCGCGCGCTGCAGGTACTGGAGCATCCACTCCTCGCGCGCGAGATCGACGAATCCGATGCCGTGCTCGTCCTTGTAGCGCTTGAGCTGCGCGACGACGCGCAGGCGCTTGTTCACGAGCTCGATGAGCGCGCTGTCGAGATCCGAGAGCTCGCGGCGCACCTTCAGCACGTGCGGATCGTCGGTCATTCGTCCTCCTGATCGTGGGCTTCGTAGACGCCGGTGACGCGAAGCTCTCGCGTCAGCGTGCGCATCTCGGCCAGGGCGAGCCGTACGACCGGGTCGAGCGGATGGCCGTCGACGACCGCGTCGAATCGGTACTTCCACGGCGTCGCAGGCAGCGGGCGCGACACGAGCCGCTCGAGGTCGAGGCCGGCTCGCGCGAACGGGCCGATCGCCGCGTGCAGCGCGCCCGGGCGGTGCTGCGTGACGAACGTGAACGCCGTCCGCGGCTTGCCTCGCAGCTCGACGCGCGTGTACGACGCGATCGAGACGAAGCGCGTGAAGGCCGGACCGTCGCCGACGTCGTCGGCGAGAACGGTCAGGCCATGAAGCGACGCTCCCTCGGCCCCGACGATAGCGGCGACGGAAGGGTCACCCTCCTTCGACGTCTGCTCGGCCGCGGACGCGGTCGTCGGCGTGGGGACGACCGCCGCGCCGGGGAGCCGCTCGAGGAGCCCGCGGCACTGCTCGAGCGCCGAGGGATGCGAGCGTACGACGCGGATCTCGGAAAGCGGCACGGGCTCCACGCCGGCGAGGCAGTGCCGGATGGGCATCACCGTCTCGCCGACGATCGACAGGTCGCGCTCGTAGAGCAGGTCGTGCGTCTCGGCGACCGCCCCCGCGAGCGAGCTCTCGATCGGGAGGACGCCGTGCGCGGCTTCCGCCTCTGCGACGGCGTCCGCGACCGCGCGGAAGCCGCCGAGAGGAACGAGCTGCGCCGAGGGGAAGAGCGCCGCCGCAGCGGCGGCCGTGTGCGTGCCGGCCGGGCCCGGGAATGCGACCTTTGCGCTCATTGCAAGCGGGGAGGGATCCGCTGGCCACAGCGCATGCAGACCGTGACGGCAGCGCCCTTCCTCTCGGCGCGCTGGACGGGAAGCGGGTCGTCGCAGCGACATGTATCGGAACGAAGAGCCGGTGATGTACTCGGTTGTGACATCCTGGTGCGCCTCCTGGGGTACGGGTGCGGGAATCCCCGGGAATCGATTCGAGCTAGCCGGCGACTGCGGGGAGAGCGAAAGCGCCGACTAGCGCATAAAGGCGAAGCCGTAGAAGCCGTTGAAGGCGGAGATCCGCAGGGCTTCAGGCTCGAGCACCATCGACACCACGGTACGCTGCCGCGCCGCGCTCGTCAACGCCGAGTTGTTCCCTTACCGCGTTCCCGAACTCGACGGTCGTCGACGAACCGCCCAGGTCCTGCGTCGGGGCAGATGCGATCGCCGCCTCGATTGCGTTCGAGAGCGCGGCGGCCTCCCCGGTCCGTCCGAGCCCGTGCTCGAGGAGGAGCGCCGTCGACCGCAGCATCGCGGTCGGGTTGGCGACGCCGCGGCCGGCGATGTCCGGCGCCGAGCCGTGCACCGGCTCGAAGATTCCGGGGCCGCCGTCCGAGAGGCTCGCCGACGGGGCGAGACCGAGCCCGCCGGTCACCGCGGCCGCGAGGTCGGAGAGGATGTCGCCGAACATGTTCTCGGTGACGAGGACGTCGAAGCGCTCGGGATTCGTCGCGAGCTGCATCGCCGCGTTGTCGACGAGCATGTGGTCGACCTCGACATTCGGGTAATCCGCCGCCATCTCGTCGACGACGCGCCGCCAGAGTCGCGACGTCTCGAGGACATTCGCCTTGTCCACCGACGTCAGCCTGCGTCGGCGCGATTCGGCCAGGTCGAACGCGCGCCGCGCGATCCGCTTCACCTGGCGTGGGTGGTACTCGCACGTGTCGAACACGGTGCCGTCCTCACGCACGCCCTTCGCTCCGAAGTAGAGGCCGCCGACGAGCTCGCGGACGATGAGGACGTCGATGCCGCCCGCGACCGCGGGACGGAGGTTCGCGTAGGCGTCGAGCGCCGCGCGGAGGGCGAGCAACCCTTGTTCGGGACGGACGTCGGCCGCGTCGAACTCCGGGTCGCCGACCGGTCCCTTCAGGACCGCGACGGCGGCCAGGCAGGCGTCGCGCGTCTCGTCCGGAAACGGTTCGCCGGTCGCGCGGATCGCCGCCCCGCCGATGAGCCGCTCCTCGAGCTCGACGTCGGGCGCGAGCAGCCCGAGCACCGACCGTGCCTCGGCCGCGACCTCCGGCCCGATGCCGTCGCCCGGGAGCAGCACGACGCGGGCGCTACCCATCTGCGAGCGCACCCTCCCTGAACGAGCGAGGCTGCCGCCCGCGCGGCCGCGGCACGAAGCCCGCCGCCTCCATCGCCGCGTTCCAGCTGCCGAACACGCGTGCGACCGTCTGCCGCGACGGGTGGTTTTCGCCGGCCTGGTCCCACTCGCTCGTCAACGGCGTCCGGCTGTGCTTCCGGTGCCAGAGCGTGATCGCGTAGACGATCGTCTCGGGCGTCCACCGAAAGCCCGTACGTGGTCCTGCCCTCATGTCACCCCCTCCTTCATCGCAGTACCGCCCCCTCCGACGCCGACGAGACGCCGGCGGCGTAGCGGGCGAGCACACCTTTCGTGTAGCGCGGCGGCGGCGCCACGACGTCGGCGAGCCGGGCCGCGATCTCGTCGACTGAGAGCAGCACGCGCAGCTCTCGCGCCTCGACGTCGAGCTCGATCACGTCGCCGTCGCGGAGCGCGGCGATCGGTCCGCCCCGCGCCGCCTCCGGCGCCACGTGACCGACCATCAGCCCATGCGTCGCGCCCGAGAAGCGGCCGTCGGTGACGAGCGCGACGGAGTCGCCGAGCCCTTCGCCGACGAGCGCCGCCGTCACGTGCAGCATCTCCCGCATTCCCGGCCCGCCGGCCGGCCCCTCGTAGCGGATGACGACGACGTCTCCCGGAGCGATCTGCTTCGCCTTGACGGCCGCGAAGCACGCCTCCTCCGAGTCGAAGACGCGTGCCGGGCCGCGATGCTCCAGTCGCTCGTGTCCGGCGAGCTTCACGACGCACCCTTCCGGCGCGAGGTTGCCGCGCAGGACGGCGAGCCCGCCCGACGCCTTCAGCGGCCGGTCGATCGGGACGACGACCTCCTGCCCCGGAGTCTCGACCACGGCGCTCGCGACCTGCGCGAGGCTGCGGCCGTCGACGTTCGGCGCGTCGCCGTGCACGAGCCCGGACCGCAGCAGCTCGCGGGCGACGAGCGCGACGCCGCCCGCCGCGTGCAGATCGGTGGCGACGAAGCGTCCGCCCGGCTTGATGTCGGCGACGATCGGCGTCCGCTCGGCGATCCGGTCGAAGGCGTCGATCGACAGGTCGATGCCGAGCTCGTCCGCAATGGCGAGCAGGTGGAGCACGCCGTTCGTCGAGCCGCCCGTGGCAGCGACCGACGCGGCTGCGTTCTCGAGCGCCTCGCGCGTGAGGATCTGCGACGGCCGCACGTCGTCGCGGACGAGCCGCATCGCGATCTTCCCGGTCTCGTAGGCGGCCTCTCGCTTCGCCGGATCGGTGGCCGGCACGTCGTTCAACCCGGCGGGGCTGATGCCGAGGAACTCCAGCACCGTCGCCATCGTGTTCGCAGTGAACTGGCCGCCGCACGCGCCCGCACCGGGGCATGCGGCGCCCTCGAGCTCGTGCACGTCCTCGTTCGACATCGTCCCGGCCGCCGCGGCGCCGACCGCCTCGAACACGTCCTGGATCGTCACGTCGCGACCGCGGAAGCGGCCGGGCGCGATCGAGCCGTTGTAGAGGACGAGGCCCGGCACGTCGAGGCGCGCGAGCGCCATCACTGCGGCGGGAATCGTCTTGTCGCAGCCGACGAGGCAGACGAGGCCGTCGAGGAGATGCCCGCGCACGACGAGCTCGATCGAGTCGGCGATCACCTCGCGCGAGACGAGCGACGCCCGCATGCCTTCGGTGCCCATCGAGACGCCGTCCGACACCGCGATCGTGTTGAACTCGACCGGCGTGCCCCCGGCCTCGACGATACCGCGGCGCACGTGGCGCGCGAGCTCCCGCTGGTTCCAGTTGCACGGCATCGTCTCGATCCACGTCGTCGCGATGCCGACGAGCGGCCGCGCGAGCGCGTCGTCGTCGAAGCCGATGCCCTTCAGCATCGCGCGCGCGGGCGCGCGGTCGACGCCGTCGGTCAGCGCCGCGCTGCGGCGCTTCGCCGGGTCGGTCGCGCGTGCGTACGGGTCGCCATTAGCGGACGCCATGCGCCTCCGCTCCGAGCAGTCCTTCGATCCCTGCGAGCGCGCGCAGCTCCTTGCCGACCCGCTCGATCTCCACGGCACGCTCTGCCCCGCGGGCGCGCAGCTCGGCGAAGCGCGGCCGTCCGGTGTCGTCGTCCTCGAAGAGCTCCTTCGCGAACGCCCCGCTGCGGACCTCCTCGAGGATCCCGCGCATGCGCTCGCGGGTGCCCTCGTCGACGACCCGCGGTCCGCGCGAGAGGTCGCCGTACTCGGCGACGTCCGACACGGAGTAGCGCATGTACTCGTAGCCGCCCTGGTAGAGCAGGTCGACGATGAGCTTCAGCTCGTTCAGGCATTCGTAGTACGCGATCTCGGGTTGGTAGCCGGCCTCGACGAGGATGTCGAAGCCCGCCTGCACGAGGGCCGGCACGCCGCCGCAGAGAACGGCCTGCTCGCCGAAGAGATCGCTCTCGGTCTCCTCTGCGAACGTCGTCTCGAGCAGGCCGACACGGCCGCAGCCGATGCCGACGCCGTACGCGAGGGCAAGCTCGAGCGCGCGGCCGCTCGCGTCCTGATGAACGGCGACGAGGCCCGGAGTGCCGGCGCCCGACACGTACAGCTCGCGCACGCGGTGGCCGGGCGCCTTCGGCGCGACCATGATCACGTCGTGCTCCGCGGGCGGCTCGATGCGCCCGAAGTGGATGTTGAGGCCGTGCGCGAAGAGCACGGCGGCGCCGGGCTCGAGGTTCGGCAGCACGTCGGCGTCCCAGACCTGCTTCTGCACGTGGTCCGGAACGAGGATGGCGACGAGTTGCGCGCCGCGAACGGCGTCGGCGATTGGCGCGGTGTCGACTCCTCCGTCGTCGGCGGCCCGCTTGGAGCCGCTGCCCTCGCGCAGCCCGACCTGAACCTCGACGCCGGAGTCGCGCAGGTTCAGCGCGTGCGCGTGGCCCTGACTGCCGAAGCCGACGACGGCGACCTTGCCGTCGAGGAGGTCGAGGTTGCCGTCACGGTGGATCGTCGCCATGGTCGGTTCTCCTTTGCGAATCGCTAGACGAGGGCCTTGGTCTTCGGACGAGGGCGTGAGCGCGGCGCCCGGCTCAGGCCGATGCGACCGGTGCGGACGAGCTCCTTCAGCCCGTGTGGACGTACGAGCTCCTCGAAGGTGTCGACCTCCTCGGGCGTGCCGACGAGCTCGAAGACGACGGAGTCGGGGCCGACGTCGGCGACGCGCGCGTTGAACGCCTCGGTCAGGGCGATCAGGTCGGCGCGTTTCCCCGGCGGAGCGGCCACCTTCAGCAGGGCGAGCTCGCGCTCGACCGATTCGCCCGCCGCGAGCTCCTGCACGCGCAGGACGTTCACCAGCTTGTGGATCTGCTTCTCGATCTGCTCCAGCATGTGCTGCTCGCAGTCGACACGCAGCGTGATGCGCGAGACGTCGTGCCGCTCGGTCGGGCCTACCGCGAGGCTTTCGATGTTGAACGCGCGTCGCGCGAACATGCTCGTGACGCGTGTCAGCGCACCCGGCTTGTTCTCGACGAGCACGGACAGCGTGTGCTTCACGAGATCACCCCCCGCCTGTGCAACCAGGTTGCACTGCAACCTGGTTGCAGGTACTGAGGCGCGCTCCTCACGCGATCACCTGCTCGTCGTCCTCGGCGGGGTACTCGACGACGTCGAGCGCCGCCGCACCGGCTGGGATCATCGGGAAGCAGTGCTCGCGCGGATCGACGCGGGCGTCCACGACGCACGTCCTGCCCGAGGCGATCGCCTCGCGGAGCGCGGCGTCGAGCTCGTCCTCGGTCTCGGCCGTGAAGCCGAGCGCGCCGTACGCGCGTGCGAGCACGGCGTAGTCGGGCAGGGACTGGGTCAACCGGATCTGCGAGAACCGCTCGCCGAAGAACATGTCCTGCCACTGCCGCACCATGCCGAGGTAGCCGTTGTTGACGATCACGACGACGATCGGCAGCTCCTCGAGCACCGCGGTCGCGAGCTCCTGCGAGGTCATCTGGAAGCAGCCGTCGCCGTCGACGCACACGACCGTCGCGTCGGGACGCGCAGCCTTGGCACCGACCGCGGCCGGGATGCCGTAGCCCATCGTCCCGAGGCCGCCCGAGGTGATGAACGTGCGCGGGCGATCGCATTCGATGTACTGCATCGCCCACATCTGATGCTGCCCGACGCCGGTCGTCCAGACGAGGTCGTCGCGGCCTGCGGTCAGCTCCTGCAGCGTCTCGAGCACGCGCTGCGGCTTCAGCAGCTCGCCGTCTTCGCGGTAGCGAAGCGGGAACTGCTCGCGCCACCCTGCGATCTGGGCAAGCCAGGCCTCCGTCCTCCCCTCGACGGGCTCCAGCACGCGCGCGAGCTCGGCGAGCACCGGCTTCAGCGGCCCGACGACGGGGATGTCGGCGTGTCGGATCTTCGAGATCTCGGCCGCGTCGATGTCGAGGTGCACGACCCTCGCCCCGGGCGCGAACGCGGACACCTTGCCCGTGACGCGATCGTCGAAGCGTGCGCCGACCGCGACGATCAGGTCGGCCTTGTTGAGCGCCCAGTTCGACCATTTTGGCCCGTGCATGCCCGGCCAGCCCACGTGCAGCTCGTGCGACTCCGGGAATGAGCTCTTCGCCATCAGGGTCGTGACGACCGGCACGCGACCAGCCTCGGCGAGCGCGAGCAGCTCGTCGGTCGCGTGCGCGTTCAGGACACCTCCACCGACGTAGAGGATCGGCCGCTCGGCCGCGGCGAGCGCACTTGCGGCTGCCGCGATCTGGCGCTCGTGGCCGCGCCGCGGCGGCTTCCAGCCGGGCAGCGACACCGTCTCGGGGTACGAGAACTCGAATTCCGCCTCCTGCACGTCGCGCGGGATGTCGACGAGCACGGGGCCGCACCGGCCGGTCCGTGCGACATGGAAGGCCGCCTTGATCGCGTGCGGGAGCTCCTCGACGTCCTGCACGAGCCACGAGTGCTTGACGATCGGGATCGTGATGCCGGTGATGTCGCACTCCTGGAAGGCGTCGGTGCCGATCAGGTGCGCGCGCACCTGGCCCGTGATGCAGACGAGCGGAGTCGAGTCCATCCACGCGTCGGCGATGGGCGTGACGAGGTTCGTCGCGCCGGGGCCGGAGGTCGCGATCGCGACGCCGACACGTCCCGACGCGCGCGCGTAGCCCTCGGCCATGTGGCCGGCGCCCTGCTCGTGGCGTGCAAGCACGTGGCGGATCGTGGTCCCCCGCGCCATCGCGTCGTACGTCGGCAGGATCGCCCCGCCCGGCAGCCCGAACACGACCTCGACGCCTTCGGCCTCGAGCGAGCGGAGGAGCGCATCTGCGCCGGTCATACGCATGACGCCTCCAGCAACCCATGCCGACTGGTTGCAAGGTGGTTGCAACCAGGCTTCAGCCTGGTTGCGGTCGTCGGCTCGGTCCCGAGCGGGGCCGACGACCGCAACCTGCTTGAAAGCAGGTTGCGAGATTTCATCGCCGCGGTCATGCCGCCCCCTGCCAGAACTCGGCGTTTGCGTAGGCGAGCTGGAAGCCGTCCACGACTCGGACGGTGAACTCGCGGCTCGTCGCGCCGACCCCGAAGCGCAGGAGGTCGGGCGTCTGCGGGCCGTCCACGAGCGCCGCGGAGACCGCACCGGCGAGCGTCGCGCCCGGGCTCGGCCACCGGAGACCCTGGTCGAGCATCATCGCCGCCGCGAGCAGCATGCTGCTCGGGTTCGCGACGCCGCTGCCGGCGAGCGCGTAGCCGCCGTCCGGCGACGGCATGAAGAGGCTCGGTCCGTGCTCTGCGAGCAGCCCGTGCGCGGCCACGCGCGCGGCGGCGGTCGCGGCCGCGATCTCGAAGACCGGCTCGGCCCACGGCGGCGCGACCGCGACGACGTCGAAGCGGCTCGCGTTGAACGTGGCGAGCGGGAGCGCGACGCGCGGCGAGAGATGCTCGACCGCCACGTGCTCGTGCCTCTCGGCCACCCGGTCGACCTCCTCGTGCCACGCGTCGTCGCCGACGGCGGCGAGGCGGAGCGTGCGGGACTCGGCCGTCTCGAACGCCCGCCCGACCGACCAGCTCGCATCGGCGTCGCCGAACGGAGCGACGAGCACGACGTCGTCTCGGTGCCCGAAGCGAATTCGCGTCATCTGCGCCCGGATGTCGAGCTCGCGCATGACCTCGGCGAGCGCGGCCTCCTCCGCGCCGGCGACCAGCACCGAGCCGGCCTCCAGGATCGCGGTGCGCGTCGTCGCCGGCACGGTGTGCCCGACGCGCGCGAGCGCGACGCCGCCGAACGGGACGTGCGTCTCGTCGATCTGGAGCCCGTGGAGGTGCGCGACGGCGTGAAGCGCGAGCACCGCTTCCGCCATCAGCTCCGGCGCCGTGCCTGCGCCGGTCAGGCAGGTGACTCTTGCGGTTGTGGTGCGATTCACGCTGCGACCTCCTCCTCGAAGATGTCTGCGAGCGCGACTGCGACCCCGGAGTCCGCCCGCTGCTTGAAACGACGAAAAGCGGCGTTCAGCGCCTCGCCTTCGACGACGACGCCGAGCTCCGCGCATGCGCGCGCGAACGCGTGTCGGCCCGAATGCTTGCCGAGCGGGAGCGTCATACGGACGCCGACGTCCTCGGGGTCGATGATCTGGTACGTCCGGACGTCCTTCAGCATCCCGTCCTGGTGGATCCCCGCCTCGTGCGCGAACGCGTTCGCGCCGACGACGGCTTTGTTCGGCTGCACCGCGTACCCGGTCCGCTCCGACACGAGGCGCGAGGTGCGTGCGATCTGCTCGGTCTCGATGGCGGTCTCGACGTCGAAGCGGTCGGCACGGACGCGGAGCGCGACGACGATCTCCTCGAGCGAGGCGTTCCCGGCGCGCTCGCCGAGACCGTTGATCGTGCACTCGACCTGGTCGGCGCCCGCCTGAATGCCGGCGAGCGAGTTCGCGACCGCGAGCCCGAGGTCGTTGTGGC
>DASSGL010000232.1:0-4237 GCA_035693525.1 Gaiellaceae bacterium
TAGCGGCGGAAGTAGAGCGTCTGCCCGCCGACCTTCTTCTTCGTGTTCGCCGCGAGGATCGCCGAGTGCCCGGCGCCGTAGATGAGCCCTCGCGCGATCGTGAACTGGACGACGCGCTGGATCGCGTTGTCCTGGCGGTCCTGCAGCCCCGCGGAGGCCCAGGTCTGCCAGTAGGTCGTCGCGACGACGAGCGCGACGAGGAGGGCGATCGCGACGAGACCGAGCCGGTTGAGCTGACGGTTCACTGAACGCCCGCCAGGTCGCGGTTGGCGCGGTTCGACACGAGCATGAGCCCGGCGAGCACGAGGAAGTTCGCGACGATGCTCGAGCCGCCGTACGAGACGAGCGGCAGCGTGATGCCGGTCAGCGGGATCACGCGGAGGATCCCGCCGACGATGATGAACGTCTGGAGCGCGAAGCCGAAGGTGAGACCCGCGGCGAGCAGCTTCGAGAAGCCGTCACCTGCGAGGAGCGAGATACGGAAGCCGCGCAGGACGAAGACCATGTAGAGGAGGATCAAGCCCGCAGCGCCGATCAGCCCGAGCTCCTGCGCGAGCGCCGAGTAGATGAAGTCAGTGTTGAGGTACGGGATGATCTGGCCGCCCTGTGCGTTGCGGAACGTGCCGCTGCCGAGACCGGTGCCGCCCATCTGCCCGTGGGCGATCGAGTAGAGCGACTGCACCTCCTGGTAGCTCTGGCAGTCCTGCCTGAACGTCATCTGCCCGTTGAGCGGACAGAAGATCTTGTGGTCCGTCCACGGGTGGAGCCAGTTCGCGACGCGCTCCTGCACGTGCGGGGTGCCCCGGTAGACGACGACCGCGCCCGCAAGGAAGAGCCCGAGCCCCACCGCGACGAACGCGATGCGGGCGGTCGCTGCGTAGAGCATGCCGAGGAAGATCCCGTAGAAGAGGAGACCGCTGCCGAGGTCGTCGGTGACGAAGAGGATGAGCATCGCCGCGCCCCAGATCACGAGCAGCGGCCCCCAGTCCTTGAGGCGGCCGGCGGCGAGCACCTCCCGCTTCTCGCGCAGGTACGCCGCGAGAAAGACGATGAGGGCGATCTTGCCGAGCTCGCCCGGCTGGAACTGAAGCCCGGCGACGTGGACCCAGAGGCGCGCGCCGTTCACGCGCAGCCCTATCCCGGGCAGCAGCGGCATGAAGAGAAGCACGAGGGCGCCGAGCCCGAAGAGGTACTTGTAGTTCTCGAGCAGGCGGTAGTCGCGGCGAAGGCTGATGAGCGCCAGTGCGAAGACCACGACGCCGACGACGATCCAGGTCGCCTGCTTCGCCGCGTTCGTCGGGTCGAGCCGGTAGATCTCGGTCAGTCCGAGCGCGGTCAGGAGCGCCGCGATCGGCAGCACGTACGGATCCGCGTAGGGGACCGTGATACGCGCGACGACGTGAGCCGCGAGGTAGAGCGCGAAGAAATAGCCGGCGTAGGTGAGCGACGCGCCGGAGACGCGCGTGCGGGAGGCGATGTAGACGGCGGCGAAGCCGACTCCGGTCAGAACGCCGACGACGACGAGGTAGAAGAGCTCGCGATTTCTGCTCGACAGGCTCAGCGCACGAGCCCCCAGACGAGCAGCACTGCGGCGACTGCGAGCAGCGCGAGCATCGCGAGGACGAGTCGCACACGTGCAGCCGACGAGATCGGAGCAGGGCGGACCGCGGCTTCGGCTTCCGGAGACCCTGGCTCGAGGAAGACGTCGTCCACCTGCTCGGCGGGCACCACCATTGTGTCGACGGCCGGCGCCGGCGACGGAATGCCCTCGAGCGTGTCCTCCTCCGCGGCCTGCGCAGGCATCCGCACCGTGTCGTCGCCGTCCGCCGCGATCGCGAACGCGATCACCGTGATGTTGTCCTCGCCGCCACCGCGGTTCGCCGCCGAGACGAGTGCCTTCGCCGCGCGGTCGAGGTCGTTGCGGTGGCGCTCCAGGACCTCGAGGATGTCCTCGTCGCTGACCATGTCCGTCAGCCCGTCGCTGCAGAGCAGGAAGATGTCGCCCTCGGCGGCACTGACGGTGAACGCGTCGACGTCGACGTCCGGGTCGGTGCCGACGGCACGTGTGATCACCGAGCGCTGGGGATGCACGTCGGCCTCCTCGCGCGAGAGCTTGCCGCTCTTCAGGAGCTCGTTCACGAGCGAGTGGTCCTCCGTCAGCTGCTCGAGCCGGCCGTCGCGCACGAGATACGCACGTGAGTCGCCCACGTGCCCGATCGTCACGGTCTGCCCCTCGACGAGCGCGACGGTCATCGTGGTGCCCATGCCCGAGGTCGCCGGATCGTTCGCCGCGCGCTCGTACACACGGCGGTTCGCTTCGCGGATGAGCGAGACCACCTGCTCCGGCCCTGACAGCGAGCTCGAGTCCGTCTCCTGAAGCGCCGCCGCCGCGAGTCGCGACGCCACCTCTCCCGCCTGTGCTCCGCCCATGCCGTCGGCGACGGCGAAGAGCGGGGGCGCGACGACGTACGAGTCCTCGTTTCGCCGCCGCTTCCTCCCGGTGTCGCTCGCGCGTGCATAGGCGGCGATGCTCATGTTTCGAACCTCAGCTCGGTCTCTCCGATCCGCACGAGGTCGCCGTCCACGAGCTTGCGAGGGCGGTCGATACGCGCGCCGTTCACGAACGTCCCATTCGTCGAGCCGAGGTCGTGCACCCAGACTCCGTCGCGGCGCGGCTCGATCCGCACGTGCCGGGCCGACGCGAACTCGTCGGCGTCGACCACGACGTCGTTCTGGCCGCCGCGGCCGACGGTGAGCGGCGCCGAGTCGAGCTCGAACTCGCTGCCTTCGTCGAGAACACTGCTCGCGGCGACGACGAGCCGTCCCGGACGAATGGCCTGTCCGATCGGGCCGCCGGCCATCGCGGGCCGCAGGATGAAGCTTTCCTGCGGCAGCCGAAGGTCGCGCGAGGCGGTGCGGACGATGCGCCAGATGAAGAGGTAGAGGAGAACGAGGAACGCGATCTTGAGCGCGAGCAGCACGCTCTCGTACGACGTGCTCGCGAGGAGGTTCACTCCCGCTCCGTCGAGAATGTGATGTCCGTCGAGCCGATGGTGACGACGTCGCCCGGGTCGAGCTTCGCGCGCTGGATGCGCCGACCGTTCACCTCGATCCCGTTGGTCGAGTCGAGGTCGACGATCCAGAACGCGGAGCCCTCCTGCCGCAGCTCGGCGTGACGGCGCGAGACGTTGGGATCCTCGATCTGGATGTCGCACTCGCGCGAGCGTCCGAGGACGACCCGCCGCTTCTCGACGCGCAGCCGGCGCCCGTCCCACGCGAGCACCGCGAACTCGCGCTCGACTCCGAGATCGACCGGCGAAGCGGCCTCCGTCGCCTGCGGCGGCGCCTTCGGCTTGTAGATCATCGTCGCGCCCGGCTCGACCTGCTCCTCCGGCTCCCCGTCGGCCCGGCGCGCACGCTGCGGCTGGACCATGCGCGTGGCGATCCCGAACTCGCCGACGACCAGATCGTCGTCGGTCTCGAGGAGCACACGAGGCGCCGTCAGGAGCGCGTAGTCCTCGCTCTTGGCATGCTCGGTGAGGTACTCCTCGAGCTCGGCCTGGAGCGAGGACTCGTACCCCTCGAACTGGCTCCGGTCGGCCGTGGCGAGGTACAGCGTGTACTCGTTCGGCACGTACACGCGCGAGACGGAGACGGTCTTGTGGTCGTCCATCTCCTTGGCGAGCTTGCGGGCAAGCTCGACCGGCTGCACGTTGGTGCGGAACGCACGCCCGAACACGCCCTCGAAGAGCGCCTCGATCTTCTGCTCGATTGCCCTGAGGACCATGAGTGCGGGATGACATTACCCCCGGGCGCGGCGCTGCAACGCAGGCTCCGAGCGTGCTGCAAGAGCAAATGCCGTCGCCCACGCGGCCACGACGAGCGAGAGCGCTCCGCCGAGCGGGAGAAACGGAGCGCCGAGCGCCATCATGGCTGCGGCGATCCCGGCCGCGCCCCAGCGGCCGTGGCGGAGGGCAAAGGGAAGCGCGACGGCGACCGCGGCCAGGAGGCCCGCTTCGAGGAGGAGCGCCGGCTGCGCGGCGGCAGCACGCGCGAGCGTGCCGGCCACGTCGAACGGATCGCCGGCCCCCGCAACACCCAGGCCGAGGGGGGCCGGCGCGCCGGTGAGCGGAAGCGCGGCTCCACGGACGCCGGCCGCGATCCATGCCGCAAGAACGGCGAGCACAGCCTGCGCGGCCCGTCGCGGAGCGGCACGGACCCCGGAGCACGCGAGCGG
>DASSGL010000233.1:0-10752 GCA_035693525.1 Gaiellaceae bacterium
TGCGTCTCGCTGCCGTCCGACAGCGTGATGATCACGAGCTGGAGCGTCCCCTGCGCCCTTCCGGGCTGGGCGACCCCGTCGTAGCGCGAGACGACGAGCCGCGAGCCGTCGGGCGACCAGCCTGCGGAGGTGCCCGGCCCGACCCCCGTCGCGCCCGAGCCGTCCGGCCCTGCCACGTAGACCGTGCCGTCCTGCACGAAGGCGAGCTTCGAGCCGTCGGGCGACCACGCGGGTGCGGTGCCTGCTCCGAGCGTGTATTGCGAGCCCGTCGCCGGGTCCACGCCGACGAGGGCGGCCTGCTGGTCGCCGCTCGAGCGGCTGAACACGACGAGGCCGTCCCGACCGGGGAAGCCGCCGCCTGACGCAGAGCCGCACAGGACGAGCCCGACCGCGACGATGAGCCCGAGCCGCACGGCGGGAGGGTAAGGCCTATTTGTAAATGCAGAGCAAACGACGTCTCCTTCGACGCGAACGACCGCTCGCCTTCTGCAACCAGGTTGCACCGCAACCTGGTTGCGGTCGTTGGCGTCGTTCGATCGGTGCTACGACCGCAACCTGCCTGAAGGCAGGTTGCGGTTCGAGAGTTGCTTGCCCAGCGCTGGCGCAACCAGGCTCGAGGCGGGTTGCAGTCGTTGACGTCGTTCGATCGGTGCTGCGGCCGCGAACGACGGCAACCAGGTTGCACCGCAACCTGGTTGCAGGGTTCAGGTCGCCTGCCGCGCTGCGTCGAGTGCCTCTTGCAGATCGGCCGGGGGCGCCGAGGCGACCTCGACGGGCTCGCCGGTCACGGGGTGCTCGAATGCGAGCCTCGCGGCGTGGAGGAACTGCCGCTCGAGGCCGAGCTCACCGGGCCGCCCGTACACCGGATCGCCCGCAACGGGCAGCTCGATTGCGGCCAGATGGACGCGGATCTGGTGCGTGCGACCGGTCTCGAGCGTCACCCGCAGCAGCGCGTGGCGAGGCAGGAGCTCGACGACTTCGAAGTGCGTCACCGCGTCACGCGGCGTCTCCGTGTCGAGCGAATGACGCTGCCCGTCGTGCCGGTCACGGCCGATCGGAGCGTCGATCGTTCCGCGCCGCGAGCGCGGCTTCCCGACCACGAGCGCGAGGTACTCCCGCGTGACCTCGCGCCGACGCACGAGATCCTGCAGCAGCCGGTGCGCCTCGGCGGTCCGGGCGACGACGAGGAGCCCGGACGTGTCCCGGTCGAGCCGGTGCACGATGCCCGGCCGCTCCGGCTCCTCCCCGCCTTCGACGTCGTACGCGAGAAGACCGTGCACGAGGGTGCCCTCTCCGTGACCCGGGGCGGGATGCACGACGATCCCGGCCGGCTTGTCGACGACGAGCAGGTGCTCGTCCTCGTACGGGATCTCGAGCTCCATCGCCTCCGGTACGAGCACGGACGTCGGTCGTGACGGCGGCTCGAACACGAGCTGCTCGCCGCCTTCGAGTCGATGGCTCTTCGGACGCAACCGGCCGTCGAGACGAACGCCGTCGGCGCTCAACAGGCGTTCGGCGACGGTACGTGAGCCGATCTCCGGCAGCGCCGCGAGAAAGCGGTCGAGGCGCTGACCGGCTGCGTCGTCAGGGACGCGCAGCTGCGTCACGGACCGGCCGAGGCCGTCGCGGCTCGCGCTCCGAATGGACGAGCACGCCGAGGAGCACGAGCACTCCGATCACGATGAAGCTGTCCGCCAGGTTGAACGCGGGCCAGTAGCGGAAGTCGAGAAAGTCGGTCACGTATCCGAGGCGAACGCGATCGAGGAGGTTGGAGAGGCTGCCGCCGATCACGAGACCGAGCGCGACCGGCAGCACCGGGTGTCGTGCGCCCGAACGCGCGAAGAAGACGATCATCCATGTGACGGCGATGCCGGTCGCGAGAATGACGACGGCGGTCGCGCTCGAGAAGAGCCCGAACGCGATCCCGGAGTTGCGAACGTGATGGATCCAGAAGGGGCCGACGACGTGCACGCCGTCGTCGAGCGCGAGCCGGCTCGTGACGATGTACTTCGTCAGCTGGTCGGCCGCGACGGCGGCGAACGCGATCGCAGCGAGTGCCAGCCACTGCGCGAGGCCTGCCGCGAGCGAGCGCTCGGCGAACGACACCGGCGCGAGCCCGTCGGTGGAGGATCCGACGCGTACGTCGAGACGGCGGGCCGGCTCGCTCACCGGTACTCCGCCCTCCTCGCGTCTTCGATGCAGAGCGCCGCCCACGGGTGCACCTCGAGCCTCGCGACGGGGATCTCCTTGCCGCAGGCCTGGCAGGTTCCGTACGTGCCGACCTCGATCCGCTTCAGCGCTGCGTCGATCTCGGCAAGCACCTGCCCGGAGTTCTCGCCGAGCGTGTAATCGATCTCACGGTGGAGCGTGGCGGAGGCCGTCTCGCCGAGATGGTTGTCGTTCGTCGGCGCGACCTCCTCGACCTCGTCGTCGAGCGAGCCTGGGTGATCGGCGCGCAGGTGCATGATCGCGCTCTGCACGCGCTCGCGCTCCTTCAGAAGCTGCACGCGGAAGGACTCGGAATCGATCATGCGCGTCTGTCCTTTCTCCCTCGCTCCGTCGCGGACGCAGACGCGAGACGACGCTCGATCAGTCCGGGACCCACTCCGGTCAGCTCGACGATCTTGTCTCGTCCGCTGTGGCCCGAAACGATCGTCAGCGACTCCCGCGGGACTGAGAGCGCCTCGGCGAGCAGCCGCAGCACTGCGTCGTTCGCGCGACCGTGCTCTGGTGCCGACGTGACTCGCACCTTCCAGCCGTCGGCGTATCGGCCGACGATCTCGGGCCGGCCCGAGCTCGGGCTCACGCGCAGTCGCACGCGTGTCGACGCAGCCGTCATGCGGTAAGTCTACGGCTAAGCCGCTTCTTGTTCGCCGGACCAGCTGTCCTCTGCGCCGCCGTCCGGCGCCCCGTCCTCGAGCGCCTCCAGTGCAACCCGCATCGCGGTACGCAGTCGCCGCGATTCCGCGACGAGACGCTCGTTCTCGGCGAACGCCTCGCGCTGGACCTTGCGGGCTTCCGCATGGGCCTCGCTCAGGATCAGCTCGGACTCGCGGCGAGCCTGCTCCTTCATCTCCGCCGCCGCGCGCTCCGCGGAGATGAGCGTAGTGCGAAGAAGCGCCTCGAGCTCGCGGAAGCGCACGAGATCTGCCTCGAGCGACTCGACCTTGTCCGCGAGGTCCGCGCGCTCGCGCCACACGTCCTCGAAGCTTTCGGCGATCTCGATCAAGAGCCGATCGGTGTGTGAGCGCTTGTAGCCCAGCACGCTCCTCCCCGGGCTCAGATGTCTGATCTCGACTGGAGTGAGAGCCATTGCTCCTCCTGGTTAGTGGAAGCGCCCGAGGACGTTGATCAGCACCTGCGCGAAGATCCAGAGCACGATGACCGCGATCCACGGCGAGAGGTCGAGCGGGCCCATCGACGGCAAGATGCGCCGGAAGAGCCGCAGGTAGGGCTCCGAGACGTCCCGGAGGAAGCGTTGAATTCGCTCCAGCCAGGGCGAGTACGGGACGCGCACCCAGCTCGACAGGATGTAGACGAAGATGACGAGCGTATAGACCGTCGCGAAGACCCAGACGAAGCTCTGGACCGACGAGATCGCATCTGCGAGCAGAGTGAGAGTGGCCGTGGCGCCCATCAAACCGCCCTTCGCCGTCCCGAGCAGTTTTCCTAGGCCTGGTTGAAGAAGCCGCCGCGCTCGAGCATGCGGGCACGTTCCTCGGCCGAGACCTCGACGTTCCGCGGCGTGAGGAGGAAGACCTTGTCCGCGACGCGCTGCATGCCGCCGTCGAGGGCGTACGTCAGGCCGCTGGCGAAGTCGATGAGGCGCTTGGAGAGATCCTGGTCGGAGCTCTGGAGGTTGAGGATGACCGGCACGCCGTCCTTGAAGCGGTCCGCGATCTGCTGCGCGTCGTTGAAGCTGCGCGGCAGGATCAGATGCACCTTCACCGACGGCCCGGCGGTGGGCAGGCTCTCCACACCGCGCAGGCGTCGAGGCTCAACCCGGCGAGCCTCCGCCTGTCGGGACTGGGGAGCCGGCCGGAGCACGCTCGTGCGCGCCGCGGTCGGCTCTTCGGGATCGGTCCAGTCGTCGAAGTCGTCGCGACGCGAGCGGCGCGGCGCAAGACGGCGGACGTTGGGCCGTTCGGCGTACGTCCGCTGCAGCTCCTCGTCGGTCAGGTAGCCGTCCTCGTCCCACTCCTCCTCCTCGGCGATCCCGAAGTACACGAGGGTCTTGTTCCACACGTCGGCGAAGCCCATGGCTGTGGGAAATGGTACTGCGGCGGCCGGTCGGGAGTGCCTCGCTCGCGCGGAAGACGCGTGCCCGGCACCGCTTCCTTCAGGCACGGCCTTCGGCGGAGCCGGACACGATCGTGGCGCCCACGCGGACGTACGTCGCCCCCTCCTCGGCAGCGACCCGGTAGTCCTGGCTCGTCCCCATGGAGAGCTCGCGCAGTCCGTGCTGCTCCGCCAGCTCGCGCAGGCGGACGAAGTAGGGCCGCGAGGCCTCCGGATCGGCCGACCACGGCGGCATCGTCATCAGCCCGCGCGCACGCGGATAGAGCTCGAGGAGCGACGGGAGCTCGTCCGGCGCGATGCCGGACTTCGAGGCCTCGCCGCTCAGGTTCACCTCGACGAGCGCGGGGATCTCGAGCTTGCGCGCGGACGACTCCGAGTCGAGCGAGTGGCACAGCTCGCAGATCGCGTTCACGATCTTCGCCTTCCGACTCTGCAGATGACCGATGAAGTGCCACCGGAACGCGCTCTCGTAGATCTCGTGCTTCGCCGCGAGATCCTGTGCCCGGTTCTCCCCCACCACCTCGACGCCGGCCTCCACCAGCAACTCGAGCTCCGCGACGGTGACGTACTTCGTCGCCACCACGACGGTGACGCCGGGCCCGACTTCGTCCCGCACACGCGCGTACCGGTCGGCGATCTCCTCAGACGACGTACGCGATGACACCCTGGCGGCCCGTCTTGCCGTGGTCGCGCCGGTGCGAGAAGAATCGCTCGCCGTCGCACGACGTGCAAAGGTCGCAGCGGTCGACCTGCTCGACGCCGGCCGCACGAAGGGCCCGCTCGGCGGACGTCCACAGATCGAGCCGTCCGTCGCGCACGACGTCGTCGCCGAACGCCTCGCGAAACGGCACAGCAACTTCTTCGCCGACCTCGTAACAGCACGGCCCGATACCCGGGCCGATCGCAGCGGACACGCGACGGCCGCCCAGCGCGCGCACGCCGGCGGCGATGATGCCCGCCAAGAGCCCGCGCCAGCCGGCGTGCAGGATCCCGACGGCAGGGCGCTCGTCCTGGCCGCGCGCGATCGCGATCGGCAGGCAGTCCGCGGTGAGCAGAAGCATCGCGCGCCCCTCTTCGTCGCTCCAGAGACCGTCGCAATGCTCGTAGACGGTCCCGGGCGTGACGATTCCCCTCGGGCTCGCACGGGTGACGATGGAGCCGTGCCGCTGCCACGCCATCGTCGCGCCGTCGGGGTCGGCGCCCACGGCGGAGCAGAGGCGCGTCCGGTTCTCGACGACCCGTGCCGGATCGTCCTCCGTGAGGATGCCGAGGTTGAGCGACGCGAAGTTGCCCTCGCTGACGCCGCCGACGCGCGACGAGAACGCGACTCGGTACGGCCCCGGGCCGGACCACTCGAGGAGATCGACGCCCGTCACCGTGGCAGCTTCGCACGCGCGAGGCCGAGGAGCACGTCGCGCGTGTTCCGGGCCGGGTCCTCGACCACGTCGTGCAGGAGATCATGGAGCAGCCGGCCGAGGTCGGGGCCCGGCTGGAAGCCGAGCTCGATCAGGTCGTTGCCGTCGATCGCAAGGTCCGCGAGGCGGTGAGGCTGTGTGCGCTCCCGTTCGAGCATCTTCCGGAACCGGGCGAGCTGCTCGATGTCCTCGACCGGCGCCAGCGCGCCGGGCCCTGGCTTGCCGCGGTAGTCGGCGTCCTTGTGATCCACGAGCTGGAACGCGAGCTCGTCGCCGTGCTTCGCGAGGAAGCGACGCGCGCGCGCCGCATCTCCCTTGCCGATCTGGAACATGTGGTACCGCACGATCCGGATCACCCGGTCGCGAAGATCGTTCGGGTAGCGGAGGCGCAGCAGCGCGCTCCGGGCGAGCTCCGAGCTGACCTGCTCGTGGCTTCGATCGGAGTAGCCCCGCTTCGCGTAGTAGTGAAGCCGGTCGTCGGTGCCGCGCCACGCGACGTACGGCTTGCCGAGGTCGTGGAAGAGCGCCGCGAGCCGCACCGGCAGTGCGTACCCCCGATCCGCGGCCGCCTGCACGACGGCGAACGTGTGCTCGTCCACGGTGAGCGAGTGATACCGGCTCTCCTGCTCGAAGCCGATCGCAGCCTCGAACTCGGGTAGGAGCTGGACGAGCACCCCGGTGTCGCGCGCGATCCGGAGGGCCTTTGCTGGGTGCGCGCCGAGCAGCAGCTTCGAGAGCTCGCCCCTCCCGTCGGCGACGAGCCCGCCGCCGACCCGCTCGCCGGAGATGAGCTTCACCGCGGGCGCCTCGTCGCGCATCTGCTGCAGCGTCGACTCGTCCGGATCGAAGCCCAACTGCGAGACGAAGCGCAATGCGCGCACGATGCGCAACGGGTCCTCGGCGAAGCTCGTCGGCGAGACGGTGCGCAGGCGCCGCTCCTCGAGGTCGCGCCGACCGCCGAGCGGGTCGACGAGCTCCCCGGTCGCGAGGCGGCGTGCCATCGCGTTGATGGTGAAGTCTCGCCGCCGCATGTCGTCCTCGACCGAGAGCGACGCGTCGGCGACGATCTCGAAGTCGTGCCGCCCCGGACCGGTGCTGACCTCCTTGCGCGGCGGCGCGAACTCGATCCCTGCGGGCGCCAGCCGGCGGATGCTGCGGTCGCGTGGGTAGAACCGCACGCCGACGAGGCGCCCGGCGACGACGAGATCCTCGACGCGCCCGTGCGGCTCGAGCGCGCGCTTCAGCCCGTCGGTGTCGAGACCCGGGACGAGGAAGTCCGCATCCTTCGACTCGTGGCCGAGCAGCTCGTCTCGGACGGCGCCGCCGACGAGATACGCGTCGAGCCCGAGGGAGCGGACGTAGTTCTCGAGCGCCTCACGCGAGGGCGATCGCCTCGATCTCGACGAGCGCGCCCGACGGGAGCCTCGCCACCTCGACCGTCGAGCGCGCCGGCGGCGAACTGCCGACGTGTTGCGCGTAGACGGAGTTCATGCCCTGGAAGTCGTCGAGGTTCTGGAGGAAGACCGTCGTCTTCACGAGCCGGTCGAGGGCGCTCCCCGCTTCCTCGAGGATCGCGCGCAGGTTTGCGAAGACCTGCTCGGTCTGCTCCTCGATCGAGCCGGCCGAGAGTGCGGTGTCGCCCGGCTTCAGCGAAAGCTGGCCGGAGACGAAGACGAGCCCGCCGGCGACGATCGCCTGAGAGTACGGCGCCCCCTGGAACGGCGCAGGTGCCGCCTCGGTGCGGACGACGGTCTTGTCGCTCACTCTCTACCTCCTTCGGTGCTGCAGGCTTGTGCGAGGGCGACGCCCAGCGCCTTGAAGATCGCGTCGAGCACGTGCTGCGAGTCGGTGCCGTTCAGCAAGCGCACGTGGAGCGTGACGCCGGCGCCTTCGGCGAAGCGCTCGAGGAAGCCTCGCGCGACGTCGGTGCCGAGACCGCCGATGCGTGCCTCGGTGAGGTCGACGTTCGAGAAGAGGAACGGCTCGTCGGACACCTCGAGGACGACGCTCGCGAGCGCCTCGGACGACGTCATCGACGCGAAGCCGTATGCCCGCGCGGCGTCCGCGCGGAGAAGATCGGCGAGGGCGGTGCCGAGCGCGCTGCCCGCCTCGGCGACCTCGGCTTCGGCCGCCCCCGGCTCGACCTCGAGCGTGAGGTCGAAGCGTGCGTAGTGGGCGAGCCGCTCCAGCAGGTGATCGAGCACCGGCAGGCCCGTCTCGACGCTCGCGGCCCCGCTTCCATGCGGTTCCACGCGGATCCCGCTCCGTCCTGCCGCCGACATCGAAGGGTGAGGCTACAGGAGCCCGAGCGCGCGAAGATGGGTCGTTCGGCCCATGCCGTCGGGCGCGTCTGCTCCGATACTCGGCGGTTGATGGTGTTGCTTCCGGCAGCGCTCGCGGCGGCCGTGCTTCAGCCGACGGTCGCAGTTGTCGACACCGGCGCGGATCTTCGCGTCCCGGTGATCGCGGCGAAGCAACCGGCTGTGTACGACGTGCGATCGCGAACGCATGACGTACGCGATCGCAACGGTCACGGCACTCGCGTCGCCCGGATAGTCGCGCGGGAGAGCGGCGGCGCGCGGCTCATGATCGTCCGCGCGGGGAGCTCGAGCGGCGCGTTCAGCGACCGGAGCGAAGCGACCGCGATCCGCTACGCCGTCGACCACGGCGCCCGGATCGTCAACCTCAGCCTCGGCGGCCCCCGCACGTCGGCGGTCGAGCGCAGCGCGATCCGCTACGCCGCCGCCCGCGGTGCGCTCGTCGTCGCGGCCGCCGGCGACGACTACGCGACTCGTCCCGAGTACCCGGCGGCGCTCCTCGGCCCGAACGGGCTCGCCGTCGCGGCCGTGCTGCGCGACGGCACCCGCGCGCCGTTCTCGAACACGGGATCATGGGTCTCGCTTGCGGCGCCGGGTGAGAACGGAACGTCGTTCGCCGCACCGCTCGTCTCTGCCGCGGCCGCGCGTGTGTGGGCCGCGAACCCGCTCCTGTCCGTGCGAGAGGTGGTCGCGGTGCTACAGGAGACTGCGTCGGGTCGGGGCGTGCGTACCGACGACCTCGGCTACGGCGTCGTCGACGTCGGTGCCGCCGTCGCGCGGGCCCAAGCCATGGTGTCCGGCTCCGCCGAAGGCGGTGCCTGACACCGCTTCTCTCAAGCCTCGATCCGCTCGATGTGCGCGCCGAGGGAGCGCAGGCGCTCGTCGATCCGCTCGTAGCCCTTGTCGATCTGGTGCGCAGCGCCGATCGTGGATTGCCCCTCGGCTGCGAGCGCGGCGAGGAGCATCGCCATGCCGGCACGGATGTCCGGGCTCTCCATTCGCTGGCCGACGAGCTGCGCCGGCCCCGTGACGACGGCGCGATGCGGGTCGCAGAGGATGATCCGCGCGCCCATCGAGACGAGCTTGTCGGTGAAGAACAAGCGGTTCTCGAACATCTTCTCGAACATCAGGACGGTCCCGAATGCCTGCGTCGCGATCGTGACGGCGATCGAGGTCAGATCGGAGGGGAAGGCCGGCCAGGGGCCGTCCTCGACCTTCGGCACCATCCCGCCCAGGTCGTCCCGGACGATCAGCTGCTGGTCGGAGGGCACGTGCACCGATCCGTCGCGCATGTCGACGCGGACGCCGAGTTTCGCGAACGCCGGGATGATCGAGATCAGGTCGTGCGTGCTCGCGCCCTCGATCGTCACGTCGCCGCCGGTGATCGCGGCCATTCCGATGAAGCTCCCCACCTCGATGTGATCCGGGCCGATCGACCACTCGCCGCCGCGCAGACGCTCGACGCCGCGTATGCGCAGCACGTTCGACTCGATCCCCTCGATCTCTGCGCCGAGGTGCACGAGGAAGCGGCAAAGGTCCTGGACATGCGGCTCGCAGGCCGCATTCCCGAGCACCGTCTCTCCCTGTGCGAGCGCCGCGGCCATGACCGTGTTCTCGGTTGCCATCACGCTCGCCTCGTCGAGGAAGACGTTCGCGCCGTGGAGCCGCTCTGCCTGGAGCTCGTACGCCGCGCCGATCTCGATCGTCGCGCCGAGCTCGTTGAACGCGTGGATGTGCGGGTCGAGCCGCCGCCGGCCGATGACGTCGCCGCCCGGCGGCGGCATCGTCGCGCGACCGAACCGCGCGAGGAGCGGGCCTGCGAGGAGGAACGACGCGCGAATCCTGCTGCCGAGCCGAACGTCGGGCGCCGGCTTCGAGACGCCGGCGGTGTTCACGCGAATCTCGTTCGCGGCGGTCCACGAAGCGTCCGCGCCGAGATCGACGAGCAGCTCGAGCATCGTGTCGACGTCGCGGATGCGCGGGACGTTCTTCAGCGTCACGGGCTCGTCGGTGAGGAGGCAAGCGGCGAGGATCGGAAGCGCACCGTTCTTGTTCCCGGCGACACGAATCGTGCCGCTGAGCGGCCGCTTGCCTTCGATCACGAAGGCGTCGGCGACGGCTGAGACGACTGCCATGGCGGGGGCTATGCTAGCCGCCTCGTGGCGGCGACTCGCGACCAGGCCTGGGACACGCTGACGAAGTACACGAGCAGCGAGTCGCTGTTGCGGCATGCGCTCGCCGTGGAGGCCTCGACCGCCGCGTATGCACGGAAATTCGGCGAGGACGAGGAGCAATGGCGCATTGCGGCCCTGCTCCACGACTTCGACTACGAGATGCATCCGACGCTCGACAAGCACCCGCAGGACGGTGCGCCGATCCTCCGCGAAGAGGGTTACCCGGAGGAGATCATCGAGACCGTGCTTTCGCACGCGGAGCATCTGTCGCTGCCGCGGGACACCCCGCTGAAGAAGGCGCTCTTCGCCTGTGACGAGCTCTCCGGCTTCGTGCACGCGTGCGCGCTCGTGCGGCCGTCGGGCCTCGAAGGCCTCGAGCCGAAGTCGGTTCGGAAGAAGCTGAAGCAGCCCTCGTTCGCCGCCGGCGTCAATCGTGACGACGTCTACAAAGGCGCCGAGGAGCTCGGTGTCGAGCTGGACGACCACATCCGCACCGTCGTCGCGGCGCTGAAGCCGATCTCGACGGAGCTGGGGCTCCCCGCTTGA